>JAYUUR010000376.1:0-3600 GCA_043754475.1 Saprospiraceae bacterium
GCTTTGGATAATATGGGTTTGATAGCACAAGCGCGCTTCGATTATACCAATGCGATGAATTATTTCGTCGAGGCATTGCGTATTAAAGATGGAACGGGCGATAAATTGGGCATCGCTTCTTCAAAAAACCTCATTGGTAAAGTTTTCTTTTTGCAAAGAAATGAGGATAATGCGCTGGCGAATTATCAAGCAGCCTTAACACTTTTGACTAATACAGCTAATAATTTGCCAATATTAGCAGAAACCCATCGCAACCTCGGCGATGTTTATCTCACTCAAAAACTCTATGGAAAAGCCACTGCTGAGTTTGATATTGCTTTGAAAATATGGGCAGAGGATTTACAAGATTTCAAAAAAGCAGCAAGTATTGCCAATTATCTGGGTAAAACGGTTGCCGATATTGGAGACAATGATGGAGCTTTGACTTACTTTAATGCTTCATTGAATTTTCATCGCAATTTGGAAGATGTGAATGGTATTGCCAATGACTATTTGCAAATATCCAAAATATATAATGCCCTCAACGACAACGACTTAGCTTTAGAAAATGTAGGCAATGCCCTTGCTGCATTTCAACAAACGAACAATGAATTTGGTATTGCCAGTGCTTTTAATATTGCTGGAAAAATTGCTTTAAAAGCAAATGACCGTTCTAAAGCGGAAGAGAATTTTGAAAAAAGTGCCGAAATACTGAGGGGTATGACCGTTCAACCGGGTGTACCTGAAATCTTCAAATCCCTTGCAGAAGGCTTCGGTGAAATGGGTAATTTCCCTAAAGCATTCGCTTATTCTCAAGCCTATTCATCGAGTAAAGACAGTCTTTTTAATAAAGAAAAAGCAGCGTCTTTATTGGAATTGACAACAAAATATGAATCGCAATTTGCTGTCAAAGAGAAAAACCGCCAGCTTTCGGTGTTTGAAAAGGAGAAAGCGGCGGAGCAAAAGGTTAGGTGGTTGTTGATGGGTTTAATGGGTTTTGCTTTATTGACTATTTATTTTGTCTTAAAAAGTTATCGTCAAAAGAAAAAAGACAATGAAAAGTTGACGTCTATGAATGAAACCATTCAAGAACAACATGCCGAAATTGCTCGAAAAAATATCGAAATGAACTTGGCTAATCATGAATTGCAAGATAAAAATGGTCGTCTGGATTATTTGAACTCTCAATTGGTCACTGAAATTTCTGAAAGAGAAAACTCTCAGCGGTCGCTTTTCAACAAAGATCATTATCTCGCGCTGATTACTTCAAAAATGCGTCAGCCTTTGAATGATATTGTGGGTTTAGCGCAATCTTTAATCAATGAAAAGCCGCGTACCGATCAAAAAGACCACATTCAAAATCTTCAATTTTCAGCCAATAATCTCTTGGTTTTAATCAATGATGTTTTGGATTTCTCTGAAATTGAAGCGAGCAAAATCTCTTTGGAAACCATTGATTTCAGACCTGATGATGTGATTCAGGAATTGAAAAAAGAAATCAAATCAACACCGGATGTCCGCTATGAATTCAGCATTGATGCGCGCATACCTGAAGAAGTGAACGGCGACCCTGCCAAGCTCAATCAGATATTGACTTATCTTTTAAAGAATATTAAAAAAGATATGGTCAATGGTGCAGTAAAAGCAAATTTAATGCGTAGTGAATTGATTGACAATGAGTTAACGCTTAAAATTGACATTCATGCCATTGGTGATAATGTGAATTTCAAAATTTTGGATACGGCATTTAATAAGCCAACCAATCGAGATGATTTTGATGGCATGGGTGAAGATGAAATAGAATACATGATTACGCGCCGTTTGGTGGAGTTGCAAAATGGCTCGATTCAAGCTTTCCAAACCAAAGAAGAAACAGTTGTTACGGTCTTTTTACCATTCAAATTGGTTGAAGATGGTGAAAATGCTGAAAATACTGAGGGGTCTGCTCCGCTTTATTACAACAATTATTTGGAAGGAAAACGCATATTGGTGGTTGAAGATAACAAGGTCAATCAGATGCTTGTGGTGAGTATGTTGAAGAAAAAAGGCGTTCATGTTGTGGCGGCTAATGACGGTATTGAAGGTTTGGAGGCTTTGCAAAAAGCCAATTTCGATTTAATTTTGATGGATATTCAAATGCCTCGAATGGATGGCTACCATGCAGTAGCTGAGATTAGACGCATGAAAAATCAAACAAAATCAACGCTGCCCATTATTGCCCTTACTGCTTCGGCGTATGTGACTGAAAAAGAAAAGGCACAGCTATTCGGCATGACTGACCATATCGGCAAACCTTTTTCACCAGAGGAAATGATTGAAAAGATTACGCGCGTTTTGATGTCTCACAAGGCAAGTACCGACGATAGTGTTATGCCGCAGGCGGCTTCTAAAGAATAGAGAAATATTACCATTTTGTTTGGAATTTTGACGAGAGGCTATGTTGAAAGTATAGAATTTTTATTCTTTTCAAGAGAATAATGAGGTCTTTACTCTCAATTAGCCTCTTTTTTATTGAGGTTAAGGCCTAAATACTGAGGGGTAGTTAAATCTTAACTTAAAATGAAAATAGGAAAATTATTAAATTCTTGCTATTTTTGTACGAAATTTAAGTATGATGAAAGTTGTTACCATAAAAATAAATAATACTAAAGAATGGCATTTTCTTAAAGATTTGTTGGTGCGTCTCAATATAAATTTTGATTGGCGTGAAGAAAAATCTATAGCTATTTATGAACCTAAATTAGATGGAAACCTTCAATTTGAGGTGAATGAGCCTCAAAATATACCGACAAAACTACCCAAAAATGAGCAACTTAACATGGCTGCCATTCTCGAATTGAGAAAAATATTTGATGAAACAGGCATATCTTTATCCCAAGAAGTTATTAATGAACGAGAAGACCGTATATGACCTACTTTGTAGATTCCTCCTCTTTATTTAAACTATTTTTTACAGAAACGGGTACTGCTTCCATGGAAGCGTTAGTGCTTGATAGTTCGAATATTTTTTGGACAGCTCAACTCACTCGTATTGAGTTTGCGAGTACACTCATGCGCCGATTGCGAGGAGGTTTGATAAATAAAAAACAAATGTTACTTGCAGAAACCCAATTTGAATTTCTTTGGAATACCTTGTTGATTATTCCTTTCGACCTCAAATTTATACCTGTTTCTGAAAACCTTATAAAAACGATTGGGCTGAAAAACAATATGAGAACACTTGATGCACTTCAATTGGCAGCGTTTCAAAGCCAAGCTCAACCAAATTGGATTCTCCTAACTGCTGATACTGGATTTGCTAATTCTATAGCTTCTTTGGGTATTAAAGTTCAAGTGACTTAATCATTTATTTCTTGAAATAGTAGCTGATTTGATATATTGTCTCTATTTTTCGTCCGCATTTCAACAAAACCTAATAAATACCATTTTCACTTATTCACTCACTCACTCCTATAATTTAAATGTCAGTTCATAAAGATTTAAAACGCATCACGACGCACAACCTTCAAAGTATGAAGGCGAACGGTGAAAAAATATCGATGCTTACTGCCTACGATTTTTCAATGGCGCGCATCGTTGACGAAGCTGGGATGGATATTATCCTCGTGGGTGATTCTGCCA
>JAYUUR010000377.1:0-10883 GCA_043754475.1 Saprospiraceae bacterium
TAATTATATAATTCGCTGATTATCAATTTATAAATTTTTGAAATCAGCGAAAATCAGGCTTTTTATTTTTTAAAATACTTTTTCAGCAGGCTCTACTTATACTGATGTGGCTCATTCCCCATCACCCATCCGCCATTTTATTCACCACAGGATTCGCATACATTGCCAAAAAGCGTTCTATCGATTCATAATCCTGCATATCTACTTTCGATGCCAAGCGTTGAGTGAAGATTGCCTTTTCTTCGGCTGTATAATGTGCCGCATACTGAGGGGTCTTGTGGAGCAAATCATAGGCGATATAGTTGGAAGACCAAAGGGTATAATTGCCGATGATTTGAGAATCAATGATTTGCGCTAAGGCTTTTATTTGCTGATTGCCGTTGGGGGTTTCGGCGAGGGCATCGAGCTCAGTGTTTAAAATATCACCAGCATGAATATGGATGCGCTTCTTTTGACCCATAAGACCATTCTGCAAACTATTAAAATCTTCATTTTCACCTTTGACATACACCTCGTTTTTCATATTTGCCAACAATTCAGGCAGTTTGAGCGAGTCGGTTGGGTCATATTCATACGATATTGAAATGGGCACTATCTTCAATTTTTTAAAAAACGCTACTAAATCCTCTTTGCCCGCTGCTAACGACAGCATTTTCAATACGCCCGGATGTGTGGCATCATTACCGTCTTTAGTTCTGCCTTCTCGTTGAGCAAGCCAGACCGAACGGTTTTCAACTGTCAATAATTGATGAATATAATCGGACATTAATTTGGAGCTTTGCAATAATTCTCTGGGAGACAAACCGCGTTGCACTAAAAAATTGCGATTTATCTTTGACAAAGCATAGAGAAAAGGCTTTTTTACTAAATTATCGCCGATAGCCGATGCTGTGAGCATCATGCCGTAGTCGCATAAAGTGAGGTTCAAAAGGGAAGTATCTAAAATAATATCGCGGTGGTTGGAGATAAACAAGTAAGCTGTATGTTTATCCAATTTTTCAAAACCCGACGATGTCAATCCCTCCGAACTTTTGGCTAACACCTGCTGCAAAGCTTGATAAACGATATTCACTTGAAACTCATCCGTTGAGTGAATATGCTTCAATTTGTTCATCCATTCCTCCTCAGTCAAACTTGGAAAAGTGAAGTGCATAATGGCTTTCATCATCGGGTCGTGCATAATCGACTGTAAGGCATCTTGGACTTCACTATCGTAGAAAGGACGTATTTTGTCAAAAGTTGTATTCATTTTTACATTTTAAATAGACGAATTAAACACTTTCGCTTAGGCGATGTAAAGGTAAAATATTATGTTTGTTAAAAATACCTCTATTAATGAATAAAACGATAATAACCCTCGGCTTCCTTTTTTGCTCTACCCAGTTGGGCAGGTTTCAGAAATCTGATTGTCCAATATGTTGATAAAAAACAAACGGTTATTATTCTTTGCAACAATGGTCATATTGAACTAAGGGAGGCTATTCTAAATATTATTGTATATGCCATGAATATTCTCATAGATTGGCAAATTTAATGTAGTTCAGAATAAATCTCAGATTACACACCCTCAGTAAAAACCATAAAAAATGCCCTTCAACAACTGCTGAAAGGCATTTTTTTTATAGCAATTTATTTAATAATCCCTTAAAAAATCAGAAAGCAGAACTACTTTAATGTCTTCAATATCGCGCATTTGATGAGCCAATTTTTCGTCAGTGGTTACAATTATTTTATCTTTTGTAAAAGTGGCTGCTTCAAATAAGTAAGTATCGCTGTTGAAATTAGTATTAGGTTGGTTTAATTTTTCTAATAGTGCATGATGTAAGTCTACATTTTCAATTACTCTACAACATTTGTTTTGGTCTAAAAGGATTTCTTTAATAAATCGCCTGTAAAACTGTAGAATTTCAGTATTATTTTTATATTCTTTGGTGTAACGAAATACTTTATTCAGAAATGCACTTGGCTCTCGAACAAATATTTTATCGTCTTCTCTTTGCATAAAACGTTGTAAAAACTGTTGGGCTAAAGCTTTTTCAGCATGTGAGGCATTGGGTCTAAGATATTCCATAAGCCATTCGTTGACAACAAATTCCATATCTTAATCCGTAATATTGAATAGTGAGGATAGGTCTTCCAATTCGGTTTCGTAAAAATGAACCAAGCCGCCTTCAATCTGTCCTTTTTCATTGATAGGTTGGTTTTCAATAACTGTTTTTTGTCCTTCTTTTTTCAGATAATACACTTTAACATCCTCATTTTTAATGTCATCTTGACGAATATGTTTTAACAAAGCTGTAATAAAATGCTCGCTATGCGTAGAAACAATAAATTGCTTTTTTTCTTTATTGGCAATTTCTACTAATACACCTACTAATTTACTAATTACTGAGGGGTGTAAATGAATTTCAGGTTCATCAATACACACTATATCCGAATCTTTTTGTAAAACTTTAGCTAATATAGTAACCAATTGATTTGTACCTAAACCTTCATTTACTAAATCAGTCGTAAAACCAGTGGCTTTATGTCGGGTTTGCAAGTAAAAAATAGCTGTATTAGGTGTTGTATAAATAGAAAATTGTCTATCCACTATTTTTTCAAGATAATGGGCTATTTGGCTTATCAATTCTCTATCAAGGGAAATAATTGTAGCTATCTCTTCTTCGGTGATACCTCTATTGCTTGATAAGGGAACTGGACTATAAAACGGTTTTGAAAAGCCTCGTCTGATGGGAACGAAATCAAGAGAATTCATAGTATTACTGGGCTTTGTAGTGAAAAACTCAATACTCTTTTGTTGGTCTAACGAAATACCTACGTTTTTGCTATTTAAAACCGGTTTTATTGGTTTTATAGAATCAGGCAAAATGTTAAAACCATTCCATAAAAATAACCATGAGCTATCATCATATTTGTTATTTACAAATTTTACTTGAGCACTTTTATTTAAAGTATACGGGAAAGCAATTGAAATTACGCCCTTAGCTTGCCTATCTCCTGTTATATCTAATTGAATATCTGTTTTAGCAGGATTAGTTGAACAGGAAAAAGTTATGTCTCCTGACTTGATTGGAAAATCAAATGAAATACCTCCAATAGATATCATATTGTAATCTATAGAAAAACCAAGTTTAATACTTTTCTCTTTATCTTTCAAATAAACCACCTGCTCAAATCCTCCCAAATTAATAAAAGGCAAAGTCAAAATATTATCAAGGCTTTGATTAGGATTGGTCAAAATATTACGCAAAACCAATAGGGCATAAATCACACTTGACTTGCCGGAGTTGTTCGCACCCGTCAAGACTGTAATTTTACCCAAATCCATTTCCGCATTTTCAATGCTTCGGAAATTTTCTATAAAAAGTTTTGTTATCATCACTGTCAATTTTGTACAAATTTAGCAGTAAAACTTTAGAAGTGTAGTAAAATGATAAATTTTAATGAAAACAACGGTGCGGATTATGTGGGTTTTTCTAACACCCCCTCAGTAAAAACCATAAAAAATGCCCTTCAACAATTATTGAAAGGCATTTTTTTACCAATATGTTGCGCCTCTGGCGCATTTTTCACTATTCACTATTCATTTTTCACTAATTAAATTCTCTTCAAAATCTCCTCACCCATCGCCACAGTACCGAGTATCATATCCTTAGGTGTATTCGCATCTGCAATATCGCCCGTTCTGAAACCAGCTTTGAGGACGGCATCAATGGCATTTATCAAGGCATTAGATTCTTCTTTCATGCCGAAAGAAATATCTAAAAGCAAGGCGGCGGAAAGGACAGACGCCATTGGATTGGCAACGCCTTTGCCCGTAATATCGTGTGCAGAACCGTGTATAGGTTCATACACGCCCGTACTATCGCCGATAGAGGCGGATGCCAACATGCCCATAGAACCGGCTATTTGAGAGGCTTCATCGGTCAGAATATCGCCGAATAAATTAGCAGTGACTACCACATCAAAATGACGGGGTTTTTTAATCAAAAGCATCGCTGCGGAATCTACAAATTGGTGCTCTAACTCTACTTCGGGATAGTCTTTAGCCACTTCCAAAATGGTCTCACGCCATAAGCGGCTGGATTCCAAAACGTTGGCTTTATCTACTGACATGAGGCGTTTGCCGCGTGTCATAGCGGCGTCGAACGCCTTGCGGGCAATGCGTTCTACTTCATATTTATGATAGCCTGCAATATCGTAGGCGTAGGTGCGGTCTTCGCTGCGACCTTTTTCGCCGAAATAAATATCACCTGTCAACTCTCGGAAAAAGAGAATATCAGACCCCCTCAGTATTTCAGGCTTAATACTCGATGCTTCGAGCAATTCGTCGAACAATTTAATGGGGCGCAAGTTGGCATATAAGCCCAATTCTTTACGCATTTTCAAAAGCCCTTGCTCGGGGCGGACTTTTGCAGTCGGGTCATTATCGTATTTGGGATGACCAACGGCGCCGAACAACACCGCATCCGCTGCACGCATTTTAGCCAATGATTCATCGGGTAATGGATTGCCCGTTGCCTCAATCGCTACGTGACCAATCAATGCTTCATCATATTCGAACGTGTGTCCAAATTTTTCTGCAATTTTATCTAAAGCCTTCTTACCGACTGCCGTTACTTCTTGCCCGATGCCATCACCGGGGACGATTAAAATTTTCTTATGAGCCATTTTTTTTTAGTTTTTAGTTTTTAGGGTGTGGTGTTTAGTCTAAACACTAAAAACTACACCCTAAACCCTCTAAATGAGATTTAACATTTTTTCAGTTGCCTTGATAGCCGAAACCGTTTGATCTGAGTCCAAACCCCTTGTTTTGATGTCTTTATTGTTCAAATTCCAAGTGATAATGGTTTCACAGAGGGCATCAGTTTTGCCACCGGGCGGGATGCGGACAGCATAATCGGTCAACTCAGGCAGTTTAATTTGCTTTTTAGAATACACCTTTTTGAGGGCATTCATAAAAGCATCATATTGACCATCGCCTTGTGCATTTTCTTCAAAAACTTGTCCGTCAATTTTAACTTTTAAAGTCGCTGATGGGCGGAGGTTCCTGGAATGTGTCAAGACATAATTCACGATTTCCACCTTATTTTCAACCACATCGTAATTCAAAACATCGCTGACGATATAACGCAAATCCTCCAGCGTGATGATTTGCTTTTTATCCCCAATTTCGATGACTTCTTGGGTCACTTTTTTTAATTCATCGGCGGATAATTTAATGCCTAATTCCTGCAAATTTTTCTCAATATTTGCCTTGCCTGATGTCTTCCCCAACGCATATCTACGCGTTCTACCAAAACGTTCGGGCATCAAATCATTGAAATATAGGTTGTGTTTACTATCGCCGTCGGCATGAATACCAGCGGTTTGAGTGAACACATTTTCTCCAATAATCGGCTTGTTAGCAGGGATTCTCAAACCTGAAAATGATTCTACAATTTTACTGACTGAATACAATGACTTTTCAACAACATTCATTTTTATATCAGGGAAAAAGTCGTTCATTACTGCTACTGCACTGGATAACGGTGCATTTCCAGCACGTTCGCCCATACCATTCACCGTCAAATGCAATCCATGTGCACCGGCTTTGAGGGCTTCCATAACGTTGGCAATGCTGAGGTCATAGTCGTTATGGGCATGAAAATCGAAATGCGTATTGGGATAGCGTTTGACCAAATCACTGACGTAAGTGTAGGTTAACTGAGGGGTCAAAACGCCCAAAGTATCGGGTAAAAGCACCCGTTCGATGGGTTGTTGCGTCAAAAAATCTAAGAATTGGATGACATAATCGTAGGAGTTTTTCATACCATTGCTCCAATCTTCCAAGTAAACATTGCTTTTGATGCCTTTTGAAAGGGCTAATTGAATGACATTTTTGATTTCATTAAAATGCTCTTCAGGTGTTTTTTTCAATTGATACGTCAAATGATTCAATGAGCCTTTGGTCAATAAATTCATGACTTTAGCACCCGATTGAAGCATCCAATTGATAGAAGATTCGCCATCTACGAAGGTCAATACTTCAATTTTATCAATAAATCCATTATTATTCGCCCATTCTGTAATTTTTTGAACGGCGAGCAATTCGCCTTCCGACACGCGGGCGGAGGCGATTTCGATTCTATCTACTTTCACTTCTTGGAGCAAAAGCTGAGCAATCGTCAGTTTTTCTGCTGCTGAAAACGACACGCCGCTGGTTTGTTCACCGTCTCGGAGGGTGGTGTCCATTATTTCAATATAACGCTTTGCCATAATTGTATTGAGTAGATATTAGACTGTTAGACAATAGACTATTAGATATTAGACCGTTAGACCTTTAGACAATAAGTGTCGTCTAATATCTATTGGTCTATTGTCTAACGGTCTAATGTCTAACAGTCTATTGTCTAATAAAGTCGAGATGCTTCGTAGATTTTGATTTCATCGCCCATAGCATGGAGGTAATCAATATCGTCGAAACCATTGACCATGTTGTGCTTTTTATAGCCATTGATGTCGAAGTTTTCGCTTTCGCCCGATGCTACTATTGTGATGGTTTGGGTAGGCAAATTAACTTCAATTTCAGCTTTAAAGTCTGCTTCGATGGCTTTGAATATTTTATCTAAAAAGCCTTCGCTTACAGTCACGGGTAAGATGCCGATATTCAAAGAATTGTTTTTGAATATATCTGCAAAAAAGCTGGAAACGACGCAACGGAATCCATAATCGTAAATAGCCCAAGCTGCGTGTTCACGGCTCGAACCACTACCGAAATTTTTACCCCCAATCAATATTTTACCTGAATAAGTCGGATTATTTAGAACAAAATCTTGTTTGGGTGACCCCTCAGTATTGTAACGCCAATCTCTGAAAAGATTGTCGCCAAAGCCTTCACGTTTGGTGGCTTTCAAAAAACGCGCGGGGATGATTTGGTCGGTATCTACGTTCTCAATAGGCATTGGAACGGCGGTGCTTCTTAATATAGTGAACTTGTCGTAAGCCATTTTTTTTTAATTGAAAATTTAAATTTAAAAATTGTTCCGAAGGAATCCCTTCGGGAAAAATTAAGATGTAAAAGTGCTTTTTACTGAGGGGGTATGTTTTTATATTTTAAAATTTAAAAAATTATAAAATATTGATTATCAACTTTTTAAAGATTTCAAACTTATAAATTACCTATATCGTTTTTTATAACTCCACCATTTATGGTGGAGGTTAATGTAGTTCAGTGAGTTAAGGCTTTAGCCGTTCATTTATAATCATAGTTGAGCGGCTAAAGCCTAAACAATGATTATACTTATTTCTCCACCATAAATGGTGGAGTTAGTTAATTCCGCTAACACATTGATAATCAATGTATTAAAAGTTGTGGATAATTAATATTGTTTTAAAACCCTCGCAACGTTATTTCAAAAATATACAAAATATACTGAGGGGTCATCACCTATTACCCATCGCTCATCACCCATATTTAGTTCTCCATCAAATCGCGCGGGTCAGTCACAACACCCGTCACAGCCGCCGCTGCCGCCACCAATGGACTTGCCAAAAGCGTACGCGCACCTGGACCTTGACGCCCTTCAAAATTACGGTTAGAAGTGCTGACAGCATATTTTCCGGCAGGTACTTTATCATCGTTCATCGCCAAACACGCTGAACAACCCGGCTGACGTAAGAGAAAACCCGCCTCCGTCAAAATATCCAAAATACCTTCTTCTTGAATTTGAGCTTCTACAATATGCGAACCCGGCACGAGCCAAGCCGTAATATTATCTGCTTTTTTACGACCTTTAACGACTGAAGCAAAGGCTCTAAAATCCTCAATACGCCCATTAGTGCAACTGCCCAGAAAGACATAATCTACTTTTTTACCGATTATTTCCTCGCCTTCGTTGAAGCCCATGTAAGCCAATGCTTTTTTATAGCTTGCTTCGCCGTCTTTCACTTCACTTGCTTGAGGGATATTTTGAGAAATACCCGTTCCTAAGCCCGGATTGGTGCCATAAGTGATCATTGGCTCAATATCGGCTGCGTTAAAAGTATATTCCAAATCGAAAGTTGCATCTTCGTCTGTTTTCAATGTTTTCCAGTAGGCTAAGGCTTTATCCCATTTCTCTCCCTTTGGTGCCATTTCACGACCTTTGAGGTAAGCGAAAGTTTTTTCATCGGGTGCAATCATGCCACCGCGCGCGCCCATTTCGATACTCATATTACAGACGGTCATACGCCCTTCAATGCTCATATTTTCAAAAACATCGCCTGCGTATTCTACAAAATAACCTGTTGCACCGCTCGCTGAAATTTGCGAAATCATATATAACGCCACATCTTTTGACACCACTGCTTTTGACAGTTGACCATTAATGGTAATCCGCATTTTTTTAGCTTTAGTTTGCATGATACATTGCGACGCCAAGACCATTTCGACTTCAGAAGTACCGATTCCGAAGGCAATTGCGCCAAAAGCACCGTGCGTGGACGTATGTGAGTCACCACAAACGATGGTCATACCAGGCTGAGTGATGCCATTTTCGGGACCGACCACATGTACAATACCATTCTTTTTATGCCCTAAACCCCAGTGCGAAATCCCATATTTGGCAGAGTTATTTTCTAAGGCTAATAGTTGATTAGCAGATAAAGCATCAGCTACCGGTAAGTGCTGATTGATAGTAGGGGTATTGTGGTCGGCCGTTGCGAAAGTGCGTTCGGGGAACATCACTTTTACATCCCTATTTTCCAATCCCAAGAAGGCAACCGGGCTGGTCACTTCGTGGATAAAATGGCGGTCAATGAAGAAAACATCGGGTCCATCTTCGATATGTCGAATGACGTGTGCATCCCAAACCTTGTCAAATAATGTGCTCTTACTCATCTAATTTTAAAATTTTATGGCGATTTAAGCCTGAATTTTATTATTATTTATTTTTAAAAATTTCTCTGCAAATTTCTATAAAAAACATGATTAAACACAACGCCGAAGGTTTTATACAAGCCTTAATTTGAGTGAAATTACTATGTCCAAAGTGATGATTTTTAACCTATTAATTGATTAAGTATAGGTTATTCTTCTAAAGTCAGTAAAAAATGGTGCGCCATTATTTTGTACCCTTGATTCAAATATAGGCGATGGGCATCGTAGCGATGGTGTCCGCTATCAAGCGTTACTGTTTTTAAGCCTCGAATACGGGCTTCATTTTTAACGAAATCTAAGAGAGCACTGCCGTAGCCTTTGCCTCTTGCTTCAGGCAAAGTGGATAGGTCGTCAATGTAAATATGCTTACCATTGAATAAAAAATGTAAGTAACGATAGCCGATGATTGCCGCCGCTTTGCCATCCGATTCTACATACGCCAAGACGTAACCGCTTGCTTGCATTTCCTGAATTAATGGTAAAAAATCAGCTTCAACTAAATGCGGTCGGAGGGCATAAATGGCATCCCAACATTTTAAAATTTGCTCATCCGTTTCAGCGATTTGTACTTTTATATCACTCATTTTGTATTGGCTATTTTTATGATTTGTAAAGCGATGTCTTTAGCAGCATTGGGTTTTCCTAATTTTAAAATATTATGACTTAAACTATTCATAAGTGATTCATTATCAATAATTTCTAAGGCTTTTTGAAGCATTTTATCTTTGGCTTCACTGTCTTTTACGAGTACAGCCGCTTGTTTTTCTACCAATGCCATCGCATTTTTAGTTTGATGGTCTTCTGTTACGTTTGGAGAAGGCACCAATACTGAGGGGGTACCTGCGAGGCATAATTCCGAAATCGTCAACGCTCCTGCGCGGGCTATAATGACGTCCGCCACCGCATAAGCTAAATCCATTCTGTCAATAAAAGGGCGCATTTGCACGTTGGGCAATTGAGCTGCTTTGCCATTTTTGAAATCCTCTTCGTAGAGACGTCCACATTGCCACAATATTTGTATATCTCCTTTATTTTCAATGAGTTGTGCATTATTTTCAATCGCTATATTAAGCGATTTAGCTCCCAACGAGCCACCCATAATGACAATGGTTTTTTTATTTTTATCTAAATTAAAATAGGCTATGCCTTCTTGTTTTTTATTGTCACTTACCCCCTCATTTATCCCTTTGGGAGTATTTTGAGAAAATGCAATATCAGAACGCACTGGATTGCCTGTAATGATGATTTTATCTTTGGGAAAAAATTTTTCAAGTCCTTCGTAAGCGACACATATCACTTGGGCTTTTTCAGCCAAGAGTTTATTGGTCACGCCTGCGTAGGAATTTTGCTCTTGTAAAACAGTTGGAATACCCATATTCGCAGCGGCTCGCAAGGTGGGACCCGAAGCGAAACCGCCAAAACCAACGGCTACATCTGGTTTAAAATCGGTCAAAATACGTTTGACTTTAAGCATTGAATTGAGCAATTTGAAAGGCAATTGTAGGTTGAGCCAAATGTTTTTCAAGGTCAAACGACGTTGTAAACCGGCTATTGGCAAGCCTTCTATTTTGTAGCCTGCTTTGGGTACGCGCTCCATTTCCATTTTGCCCAAAGCCCCTACAAAGAGGATTTGTACTGAGGGGTCTTGCCTTTTGAGTTCGTCGGCTACGGCTACGGCAGGGAAAATATGTCCGCCTGTACCGCCTGCACTGATAATTATTTTCATGTATAAAATGATTCAGTATTGAGGAACGCCAGTTCCCTATTGATGTAACGCGGAATTCCAGTTCCGCTTGAATGTAGTGGGGTTGTATAATAAGTATTTTGACTAAGTCAGTCCAAAATTTTATTTGTTTTTTTGTCAAATAACTTGCAGCAAGTTTCAAACTCTGTCCATTACCCACATCTTTTTTGACTAACTCCACCATTTATGGTGGGGGTTAAAAAAGCTCAAATAGTTAAGGCTTTAGCCGTTCATTTA
>JAYUUR010000378.1:0-3571 GCA_043754475.1 Saprospiraceae bacterium
ATAAAAATACAGTCAAAATATTAAAATTAGATGCTGCTCCATGACAATAAAAAAAGTCTCAACCCATAACAGGTGAGACTTTTTTTTTATTAAAACCTAAGATTATTCAAGTTTGAACTTGATTGGAAGCGTATAGGCTACACGAACGGGACGTCCTTGTTGCTTACCCGGTTTCCATCTTGGCATGCCTTGTACAACGCGAACTGCTTCATCGTTACAACCGCCTCCAATACCACGCTTTACAGCTACATCAACAATAGACCCGTCAGTATTCACGACAAAACCTACATAAACAGTCCCTTCAATGCCGTTTTCACGAGCAATAGCTGGATACTTAATGTTCTGACCAAGCCACTTGAAGAGAGCTGATTGACCATCAGGGAATTCAGGATTCTGCTCCACGATGGTAAAAATCTTCTCATCCGGTTCCTTCACTGGTTCTTTTTCAACCGGTGGTGGCGGTGGTGGTGGCGGTGCATATTTAGCAGCCGTATCACCTTTCTGCGTAGTGGTAGCAATATCCACCTTGTCAGGAATTACCGGCGGAACAATTTCAACTTCCTTTAGTACTTCCTTATCTTCCTTCACCTTAGGTGGCACAAACTTAATTTGTGGCTTCACTGGTGGTGGTGGTGGCGGCGGCGGAGGTGGTGGCGGTGGCGGCGGCGCAGCTTTATCAAGCGGCGGCGGCTCCTGCAAAACCACTTCTTTCATCATCAATTCGTCCTTTTGAGGCAATAATCCTCTCAACTTATCAGCGATAAGTGGCCAGGCAATGCCAATCAAAAATAAGGATCCACCGATAATGATACCGCGTTTTACGTGCTTGCCATAAATTTGACGCAGATAGTAGCCCCCATACGCTTTGTTTCTCCCTTGAAAAACAATATCGTCGAGGCTCATCTTCATGATGTCTTTGCTATCCATTGACGTTTATTTTTTTAAATACTTTGAAATTATTGTCTTGGAATAGTTCCGAGACTTTCCATGATTGTCGTGTCAATTTTATCAAGGTCAACCAATGCGTAGGCTCTTACACCTGTGATACGCATTTCGTCGAGAATATCCACCATATTTTTATACTTGGATTTCGGCATTGCCTTGATAAGTACGACCAAAGTGTCTTTACTGCCGTACTGTTGTGCCACCTCACTTTGACGATTTCTGATAGCACCTCTTACACCTTTAGCTGAGAAGTCAGCAGAGTCCACTTGAAGATTGCCCTTCGCTAAATCTTCGTCGGAGGCAACATAAAAGTAAACTTTATCCCGTTCACCAAGTAAAATACTCAGAGAGCGCGACTTTTTCAGTGGTGGTGCATCATCTTCCTTCTCATTTTTGGCAGGCTTGATAATCTCCATCGTTTTAGGCTTGCTCATAGTCGTAGCAAGCATAAAAAACGTAATCAAGAGAAAACCCAAGTCCACCATCGGCGTCATATCAACACTGGGGGCACCTTTTTTACCCGTTTCTATCGAAGCCATTTATAATAATTATTTAAGATTAATTAAATCACATAAATTACTCAGCTACGCCTCCTTTGGCAGATGTAATAAGGTTGAAACGATTAGAATTTGTTTTTCTCAACGTTTCAATAACATCATCTATGAATATATAGTCTGTTCCCTTATCGGCTTTGACCGCTAAACGAAGCGCGTCATTCAGCGTCCTTGCGATGACAATCAATTCAGCCAAATCATTTTTAGCTGTATCAATATCACCCGGAGAAGGAACGCCTCCCAATACTTTAGCTTTCGGATTAACTCGTAGTCCGGGTTGCCTAAACTTTGCCATATCAACTTGATCCAAATTCAAAAGTGCTGGCAATTGATCTAAAGGCACACCAAATTGGTCAAGCAATTTGAAACGCTTTTGCATAGCAGCAGTGACTTGGAAATTGTATCTTTTGGCTAATTCATCAAGTATAGCAGACCGCGTGTTTTGGTCGTCAACACCGAAGAAAGTACGTCCATCATTACCAACCGATATTAATAAAATATCTTTTTCAGGAATGGGTATTTGTGCTGTTGAAGCAGGTATATCCACTTGAAGCGGCTCATTCGGACGAAATTTCGTTGTCAGGATAAAGAATGACAAGAGTAAGAAAGCCACATCACACATAGCGGTCATGTCCATTCTAATATCCTGCCTTTTCATTTTAACCTTTGGCATGATCTATAACGTTTTAATAGTTTAAAGAAATCAGATTCAAATGGACAATTACTTGTTATGCGTCGAAAATGTTTGACCCATACTGAAAGCCGCCTCATCTATACGATAGCTCAAACCGTCAATTCTTGCCGTAAAATAGTTGTACATAATGATAGCGAAAGCCGAAGTACCGATACCCAATGCCGTGTTAATCAAGGCTTCTGAGATACCCGTAGATAAAGCAACCGCATCAGGCGCACCCGATGTTGCCATACCTTGGAAGGCTTTAATCATACCGATTACCGTTCCCAAAAGGGCTACGAGCGTACCAACTGATGCAATCGTAGAGAGAATAGGCATGTTCTGCTCCAACATTGGCATTTCAAGAGCCGTTGACTCTTCAATCTCCTGCTGAATAGCGGTAATTTTTTGATCTTTTTCAAGCTCCGTGTTGGAAGCCATTTCTTTGTACTTCACTAAGCCGCTGCGAACAACGTTAGCTACTGAACCTCTTTGCTTATCACACTCTGAAATAGCGCCATCAACATTGTTGCTCACTAAGTTAGATTGGATACGCTTAATAAATTCCGGAACTGACCCTTTACCCTGCGCTGCATTGAGGGTAAGTAAACGCTCTACAGAAAATACGATAACGCATAGTAAAAATGTCATCAAAAGGGGTACGATAAAACCGCCTTTATAAACAATGCCTAATGCGTTGAGTGGATGACCTCTTACAGGATCTCCGCCCTCGAAGTTACTACTTTTGCCCATCAAAAGATGAAAGACAAGTTCAGCGATGATTAGTGAAGCAATCATGACTGCAGGTGCGAACCATTCGTTGTTAGCTGATGCACCTTGAGATTTAGAGCTTGTTGCTGTTGCCGAAGCAATGTTTGGTTTACTCATAATTCAGTGAAATTTTGAGTTTTTTTAAAATGTTTAACAATAATTATTTAATAGCTTGTTTCAGAATCGTTGGATGTGTTCAAATAACGATTAATAAAATAACAAGTGCAATGATACAATATAAAACTGATTTGCCAACAATCTTCTTAAAAAAATTTTGTTAATCATCTTTTTACCTAAAATTTAATTGGTCACTCCTATCTCTTACCCAATTATTTTACCGTACCCCCTCAGTATTTCTGCTTTTTCTGCCGATTTCTCTGCTTGTATTTAAGATGCTTGGGCTTTTGAAAATGGTGTGTGGGGTTGAAAAAAAAAATATTTTCCCGCCGTTAAAAAGTTTCATTAGTGAATTCGCATCTGCGCCAACTCTTTTCGCATCGGAAAAATGTTTAGGCACGTGTGCGCCAACTCTTTTCGCATCGGAAAAATGTTTAGGCACGTGTGCGCCAACTCTTTTCGCATCGGAAAAATGTTCAGGCACGTGTGCGCCAACTCTTTTCGCATCGGA
>JAYUUR010000379.1:0-32922 GCA_043754475.1 Saprospiraceae bacterium
AATCTTACTTAAATCTAAATCTTACTTAAATCTAAATCTTACTTAAATCTAAATCTTACTTAAATCTAAATCTTACTTAAATCTAAATCTTACTAAGCCTCAAAGGCTTAGTAAGATTACATACCTTTGCACAAACTAAAACGAACAGCATGTCGTTCCCAGAATCTGAATTAATCATTAACCCTGATGGTAGTATCTATCACCTCAATTTGCAGCCTCATCAAATTGCTTCCACCATTATTACCGTTGGAGACCCTGACCGCGTGGCAGAAGTGAGTCAGCATTTTGATAGCATTGAGCATCGGGTGCAGCATCGGGAGTTCGTCACGCACACGGGCATACTGAGGGGTAAGCCGCTGACGGTTATCTCGACGGGCATCGGCACTGATAATATTGATATTGTGATGACAGAACTCGACGCCCTCGTCAATATTGATTTTAATACGCGTGAACCAAAAGCGGATTTAACCGTTTTGGATATTATTAGAGTCGGCACATGTGGGAGTATGCAACCAACGGCGGAGGTGGATGCTTTAATCATTTCCACAAAAGCCATCGGTTTAGATAACCTCATGCACTTTTATGATGCTGAACAAACTGGTGATGAATTGCTTTTAGCCGATGCTTTAGCAGATTATTTGGAGAAAAAAAGTGAAGACCTCATGATTATGCCTTATGCTTTTTCAGCAGATAAAAATCTTTTGCAATCCTTTGATAATGAAGGCTTTATGCAAGGTTTAACGATTACTTCACCCGGTTTTTATGCTCCGCAGGGTCGAATACTGAGGGGTCGGCAAGCAGAACCAAAGTTGTTGAAATTATTAATGGGCTTTCAATATAAGAAACAAATATTAATTAATTTTGAAATGGAAACGGCTGGTATTTATGGTATGGCGCGTCTTTTAGGACATCGAGCTATTTCTATTTCAGCTATATTAGCGAATCGAGCGGATAATACTTTTAGTAAACAAGCCCGAAAAACGGTAGAAATGCTGATTGAGAAAGTATTAAATGCCCTCTCATCATAATTTTATTAAAATAATTAAAAAAAAATGCTATCTACTATTTGATATTTTAAAAGGAGTTATAAATTTGACCCATAATTAGAATTTTCTCTAATCGCAATCAGTAAGGTACTTTATTTATTTATTACTATAAACAATTGCATGGCAAAGCAGTCTAAACCCAGAATCGTAAAAGATTTCGATAAGTTGCCTAAAGAACTTCAGGCACTAATCAAGGCGGAATACCCCAATGGGTTTTCGCATAAACTTATTTCGTACACAACACCCAAAGGCGAAAAGGTGATGGCATTACCTTTTGATACTGACGATTTGTCGTATCTCGTGCGGGTGACTGTACTTGAATCCCGTAAAATTGTTGGCGATGACGATGATTTGGAAGATGATGTGACTAAACCAATTCGCGACGATCTCGATCTCGAAGGCTTAGATATTGATGGATTGAAAGAGGAGGAAGAGCCAAGTGTGGCAGATGACGATGAGGAAGAGGATTTCGTTCCGTCTCGCCGCCGTCGTAAGAGCGAAGAGGAGGATGATGGCGATGATGATTATTAATTTGGTTATTGGTTGTTGGTTATTGATTATTGGTTGCCAATAACCAATAACCAATAACCAATAACTATCTCTTATTTCATAACAGTAATATTGCCCTTTGAAAAGAAAGTTTCGCCTTTCTTACAAATGCCTTTCACATAATATCCATATACATCAGGGCTAACAGCCTTTCCATTGAAAGTGCCATCCCAGCCATTTTCCATGCTCGTTGTATAAAATACACGTTCGCCCCAACGGTTATAAATGGCAAATTCCACTTGAGTTAAATATTCACCTCTAACAAATATTCTATCATTCAAGCCGTCTGCATTAGGCGAAAAGGCGCGTGGAATAAAGACAAAAGGCTCTGCACACTGAGGGGTCAAAACATTGACCGATACAGAAGCTGTATCTTTACAGCCGAACGCGTCAGTCACTTCTACAACATAAGTGGTATTGACCTTAGGTGTTGCATTAGAAGTGGCAGCGTTAGGAGTGGTAATATCCGTTGCAGGTAACCATTTGTACGTGTAGCCTACACCAGTCGGCTCTGCATTCAGCACAACTTTATCATCTACATAAATCACATTGGCACTGATTGTTGCGTTGGCAATGACTTCACGGGCTTTCACGGCTACGTTATCAGATAATGTACAGCCATATTGGTTAGTGAATTTTACAGCCAAAGTACCATCCGCATTGGTTTTAACAGTTGGGCTTAATACCGTATTTGAGCCATCAATCAAAGTAGCAGGTGTCCATAAAACGGTCAAAATATCGGGCGTTTGATTGGTTACAGTCAATGGTTTACCCACGCCTTTACATGCATCAAGGGTTTTAGCAAAACTGACATTGATGGCGAAATTATTGACAATAATGCTGTCAAAAGCGGCACATCCATTGGCATCAGTAGCTCTGACGTAGTAAATATTGCTTCTACCCGTTGGAGTAGCACTAAAATCAGTGCCTGTACTGAGGGGTATAAAGTTTCTATTGTTTGACCATTCTATTTTAGCACTATTTGTAGCAGATGCTTTCAAATTCAAAGCATTGGCATTACAAACTATTGAATCATTATTAGCTGTTAATGAAACCGCTGCACCATTTCTAATAGGCACTTGCAAACGAACAGTATCCAAACAACCTAAAAGAGGAATGAGAGTCACCGTCACTGTACCAGCTTGGGTGTAAGTATAGGTCGGGTTTTTTTGATCAGAACCGGCTGTAGGATTGCTTAGATCACCAAATACCCAACGGTATTGATCGGCTATTGCACTATTATTGGTGAAAGATATTTTACGCGTATCGCAATCCTGTTTGAAAGAAACATCCGTCGGATTCAAAGCTGATTTATTAATCGACGTCACCACCACTGAATCTTTAATAGTACAACCTAATGCATTGCTTATTTCAACATACACAACGTTTCTACCGATAGCCGTCGGGCTAATGGTCGGATTAGCTGTCGTAGCACCTGCTGTGATTAAACCTGCTGGTGTCCATTTGTAAGTAACAGGGAAATTAGCGTTGTTATTTTTAGCTAAAACAGAAATAGGTGTGTTTTGACATGTCGTCGCCACATCCTGCACATCTGTTTTCAATATATTCAAATTAAACACTTGACGCGATGTATCCGAACAACCATCCGCACTAATCGTAATCAAGCGCGCTTCTCCAGCCGTGCCACCAAAAGTCGCCTCAGGGTTCGTAACAGTCGATGTCCGATTATTTGAGAAAAGCCATTTATAGGTCGATCCTGCAATCGCACCTGTTGAAGTATTGGTAAATTTGTAAGCAATACTATCACATTTGCCACTATTAGTGGTTGGATTGGCTGTAAATGAAGCCGTTACACCACCTTTATTAACAATATTGATACTTTGAGTTGATTGGCAACCATTGGCATCAGTGATGGTATATGTATAAGCACCTCCTGCCAAATTATCGGTGTTAATGCCACCTGACCATTTAACAGTGTAAGGGGCTGTACCGCCTGCAAATGTGAATTGTACTTTACCGTTTTTCTGACCACAAGTAGCATCTGTTACTGAGGGGGTCGCCGTGATAGTGGAATTATCTTTATTGACTGCAACAGGGTTAGATATAACTTGGCAACCGACCGCATCCGTCACCGTCACGATATAATTACCTACCGGAAGGTTAGAGGCAGTTTGAGTGGTTGCGCCATTGCTCCATTTATACGTTAAAGGAGCAGTGCCGCCTGTGAATATTGCTGCCGTAGCCGAACCTGTGCTGCCGTTACAAAGAGCATTAACAGCAGAAGTAGTGAGGCTTAAAGTAGCAGCATTGGCAATGGTAATAGTTGAACTATCTTTACAACCTGCACCGCTGACAATGACTTTATATGTTCCTGCTTCTAAATTATTAATGGTTTGGGTCGTCGCACCGTTGCTCCAAATATAGGTTAAGCCTGTTCCGCTACCATTAACCGTTGCGGTAGCCGAACCATTTTTAACACCATTACATGCAGCATTCGTTTTGGTTACACCCACTGAAATAGGGTTTACTTGTACACTCGCTTGACCGCTCACCGTGCATCCCAAAGCATCCGTCACCGAAACTGAATAATTACCGCCCGGTAGATTAGTAGCCGTTTGAGTCGTTTGCCCATTACTCCATTTATAGGTAAAAGGTGCTGTGCCGCCTGTGACCGTAGCCGCCGTTGCTGAGCCTGTGCTGCCGTTGCAAAGGGCATTGACAGAAGTTGTATTGAGCTTTAAAGTTGCGGCATTGACAATTGTAATGGTTGAACTGTCTTTACAACCTGCACCACTAACGATGACTTTATAAGTTCCTGCTTCCACATTATTGATGGTTGAAGTCGTTGCGCCATTGCTCCAAATATAGGTAAAGCCAGTTCCACCACCATTCACTTGAGCTGTTGCCGTACCATTTTTAACACCGCTACACGCTGCATCCGTTTTTGTTAAAGAAACAGAAATAGCATTGGTTTGAACACCCGCTTGTCCGTTGACTGTACAACCCAAAGCATCCGTCACTGAAACTGAATAATTACCGCCCGGTAGATTAGTAGCCGTTTGAGTCGTTTGCCCATTACTCCATTTATAGGTAAAAGGGGCTGTGCCGCCAGTGACCGTAGCCACCGTTGCAGAGCCTGTGCTGCCATTACAAAGCGAATTGGCAGTTGTTGTATTAAGGCTTAAAGTAGCTGCATTAGCAATCGTAATCGTTGAAATATCTTGACAACCTGCACCACTCACCGTTACTTTATAAGAGCCGGGTTCCAAATTATTGATAGTTTGGGTTGTTGCACCATTGCTCCAAATATAGGTAAAGCCAGTTCCACCACCATTAACAGTTGCTGTTGCCGTACCATTTTTAACACCGCTACACGCTGCATCGGTCTTTGTTAAAGCCACTGAAATAGCGTTGGTCTGAACACTCGCCTGCCCATTAGCCGTACAGCCGACAGCATCCGTTGCTGACACTAAATAAGTACCCGAAGGAAGATTTGTAGCCGTTTGAGTCGTTTGCCCATTGCTCCATTTATAGGTGTAAGGGGCTGTGCCGCCTAAAACTGTGGTGACAGTCGCCGTACCTGAATTGCCATTACACGCTGAATTGACACTCGTTGTATTGAGGCTTAAAGTAGTGGTATTAATGACTGCTGTTATGGAGCTATCTTTACAACCTGCTCCGTCTGTAACCGTGAGCGAATATGTACCGGGTCCCACGTTAGAAATAATTTGCGTAGTAGCACCATTGCTCCATTTAAAATCGTAAGGACCTAAGCCACCGCCGGGGATACAAGCCTCAATACTGCCATCTACTAAGCCGCTACAAGTCGCATCTTTTTTAATAAACATCAAATGAATAGGGTCGAATTTGCTCACATTTACTTGTCCATCGGCTACGCAACCTGCGGAGTCTGTCACGGTTACAAAATAAATGCCTTGAGCTAAACCCGTTACTGAAGTACCTGTTGCACCATTGCTCCAATTGACTGTGTAAGGCGTTTTACCTCCTGTTGGGCTGACCTTAGCGGAAGCATTACCTGTACAATTGCCCGTAGAAGTGACATTGGTTTTAAGCGGTTCGCCTTCAAATACTGAACCTGTTGCTACTTTTTGGCAACCATTCGCATCCGTTACCGTCACCGTATATGAGCCACCCGGCAAGGGGAAAATGGCTTGCGTTGTTTTACCTTGATAACTCCAAAGGTAGGTATAAGGCTGAGTGCCACCCGTTACGATGGCTTCCGCTGCGCCGTCGCACGTGCCACCACATATTACATCGCCTATTTTCACCGTCGCACTGAGGGGTCCTGTTATGTTTACAACTTTAGACGAGGTGCAACCTTTTGAGTCTGTAACTTCTAAAAAGTAGCTTCCAACTGAGGGGGTCGTCAAATTAGCACCGTTTATGGTGACACCTGTTGTTAGGTTTTTCCATTTGAAAGTATAAGGCGAAGTACCTCCCGTAGCCGAGCCGACATATGAAGAAGCATCGCACGCGCTGCCTTGCGGGGTTGCAATAGCCACAACCGCAGCCGGTTGAGTCACTGCTACATCTTTTACTGCTGTTTTGCCAGCCGCATCGCTCACTGTTACTTTATAACTACCTGCACTTAAGCCGAAAACCGTTTGACCGCCTTGACCGTTGCTCCATGCGTATATATAAGGTGCAGTTCCGCCTGAAGGCGTAGCCGTAGCATCTCCATTTGTATAGCCATTGCAAGTAGGCTGATTGGTGCTTACGGATACTTGAATTTGCGCTTTGAGGTTGAGTGTTGTAAGAGCAACAATGGCTAATAATATTGATTTTATTGAAAGAAAACGTCTGCTCATGTCTTGTTTTATTTAAAATAAAAAGAGTTTTTTTGAGAATAAATAAGCAATTAATCTTGTCTGATGATAACATCTTTAATCACAACACGGCGTTCTTTAGATGCTTCGAGGCTATAAATAGAGCGGATAGGGTCATTATTGTCATCGCTCACATTGGTAGCAGCTTCCGATTCGCCCAATGGTCTGATTCTCAATGTCAATTGCCCATTTTTGATGTATTTACTGAGGGAGCCCCCACTGTAAGTAGATAAAAATTTCACCACTGAATTAATACGCCGACTGGTCAAATATTCATTGTAAGAAGCATTGGCTAATGGCGAAGCATAACCCTCGATGATGACATCAAGGCGTTTACCTTGTCTCAAATATGTTTTCATAATGGAAACAAAACCTGTCATTTTTTCAAAACCTACTTTGACATCTTCATCAAAAAACTGCTCCATTTCGTTAACTGCCATTGGTACACTGCCATTTTTAGCTAATAATTGAGTGTATTGGCTAATGAAATTGCGTTTTTCATCATAATATTCTTTAAATGATTTATTATAAGACTCTGTTGCTCTTACTTTAGTTGTATTCGGGTCAGGTCTATCATTATTAAAATAAAGCGGCAATGGCAAACCATTGAAAGGTGTTAAAAACAAAGTGTCGCGCACCACATCTACCCCCTCCCGCCGCACATTATTACCATAAAGTGTAGAAGAAGATGTGCTATAACCCAATGCACTGCCTTTCACAATATAATTTTTATTGCCAGCCAAATCAATGCGATAGTTTGAGCCTTTGCGCTTGGCTTTATCACTATTTTTTTCATTATTAGCTTCAAAAGCCTTGACTTCAGCATCATTTGAAATAATAGCACCTGTATAAGAATCAACCAAAACAAATTCGTGGCGTTGCTTTGCAGCACTATTTTGAGGTAATTTTACCCCTTTAGAATAGCTGGTAGGAATATCAGATGGAACGGAAGTACCTGTTTTAGGCGCACCTTTTTGAGTCAATGACTTACCACCTTCAAGGCTTGCTTCAGGCGTAATACTTTTTCCTAAAAATGAAATTTGTCTATCGAAATCCCAATAACTATTGAAAGATGCTTTGGGGTCGTAGTAAGAAAGGCTTTTAATTTCCTCATCCGTCAATTGTTTAATGTCTTTAATTTCTACTTTACGCTCTCTCATAGCCGATATGCTGTAAATAGAGTTGCGTTTATCGTTAAAATCATCGCTAACACCTTTTCGAGCCTTGGTTTCACCATAAGGAATCAACTTAATTAATAATTTTTTGTCATTAATATAAGATAATAAAGCTTTATTATCATATTCATAAAAATGGTTAATCAATGATTTGATGCGGCGAGAAGTCAATAATTTATTATAAACAGAATCCGCTAACGGCGATGCAAAACCTTCAATGGCGATTTCAACTGTTTTTCCGATTTTCATGTATTTAACCAATAATTCAGAAAAATCCATGAGTTTTTTATAATGGTTCTTGATGCTATCACTAAAGAAAATAGAGATTTCATTGGCTTTGGCAAAACTTACATTTGGATTAGCACCATAAAAGGCACTTAAATATTCTCTTTCTTTTAAAATATATCCCTTATAAGTGTCATCATAGGTCAAATAAGTAAGAGAATCCCACGTGCGAGGATTGGGATGATCATCATCAAAAAACAGGGTCAATGGTAGCCCACTGAAAGGTTTTAAATAGAGCGAATCCGAATATTCATAGCGTTTTGATGTGCCATAAGCATCAATGACTAAAAGGCTGGAGTCCGAATCATAAGTCTCTTTAGTGCCATACAGCCAATAAGATTTGCCAAATTCTATTTTATTGGTCGTGAAAGAATTGCCTATTAAAATTTCTGACAATACCAATTTACCCGTTGATGCCTCACGCATATCCACGCGTGCACCCTCAAGCGGTGCTTTACTAATTTTGTCAAAAACATAAACATTGAGCTTCAAATTAGGCTTCAATTCAAGGCGTTTATAGATAGTGGTCGTTTGCCAAATACCGTTTGTATTGAAATAAGCGGTATCGGGTATATGACCTTCTTTCATGCCGATTAGGCGATAATTTTTATTCAAATCCAAAGGAAAATCAAAATTATTGCCTTCATTATTAAGCGTTAATTTAATGCTCGTTTTTGAATCCACATCATACAATTCTACTTGACAGCCTTTGAGTGCTTCGCCTGTAGTCGCTAAAAATGTCTCAGCTTTTAAGTCCAACTTGATGTCGTAATTATAAATATCGTTGCAAACGCAATCTTTATCGGGGCTGATACAGTTGCCACCTTTGCGATTTGAAACGAAGTATGAGCGTCCCGTTTCACCACTGATTGAGTAATACGTTTCATCGTAGCTTGAATTCAATGGAAAACCGCCTGGCGTAGGCGTTGACCAATTACTCGTTTCATTTTTATTGACATAAAAAACATCAAAACCGCCCATCGTTTTATACCCCTCAGTACTGAAGAATAAAATTTGGGCTTTATTGAAATAAAATGGTGTAATATCATCTTTTGCCGTATTGACATCCGAGAGGTTTTTCGGAATGCCAAAATTGCCTTGTGCATCAATATCAGAATACCAAATATCCAAACCACCTTTACCACCCGGGCGGTCACTCACAAAGTACAATACCTCACGACCAGTGGCTTTATCGAAGCCGATATTGGGCTGCGTAGCAGTGTACATTTGAGTGTTGATGGTATCGGGCAAACGCACGGGAGCTTTCCACGAGCCATTAGCATCTTTATCGCGGTAGTATATTTCAGCATGAAAATCCGTTTTGTTGCGCATAGTGCCGATGTTGTAATAAACGCGTGACCCCTCAGTATTGAGGGCAAAATGCGCTGTATATTCATCTTTTACAGTAGAATTAATATCTAAAAGCTCAGGCTTCCCTTTAGTATCGAGTCTATAAATACGAGTCACAGGTTTAGCTGTTTCCTCTTCAAAATAAGCAGATGTATAATATAACGTATTGTTATGTTGAACGGGCGCAATATCAGTATAATTAGAATTGACAGTATTATCAAGATGAACCAAATCGTAGGTAGGCGTTGATTCAGCGATGGGTTTTGCCCATTCGCACGCCTCAATTTCGGCTTGTGCTTCTTTGATTAAATCATTGGCATTCGTAGTGCCTGCAATCGGCACACCAGCTATAAATGCCTTAAACAAAGTCACCGCACCTTCATATTCGCCCAAGCTTTTTTTAACCATAGCTCTTTTGAAGGTGAGCTGCGGGTAATTTTTAGCAAGGTCGGATTGATTGAGCGACTCAAAATATTTGTAAGCCACTGTATAATGGCGGGTTTGGCGAGCAGATTCGGCTGTATTCCAAAACAAATCCGTCCGCGCCGGTTGGTCTTTCAATATAATCAAATAATATTCGAGTGCAGAATTATAATCGCGGATTTCAAAAGCCTTATTGGCTTCTTTTTCATACTGGCGGACAGTCACGATTTTAGGATTGAGCTGGGCAATCTGAGCTTGAATAGTGGAAGCTGAAAAAAGTAAACATGCGATAAATAAAATGTAATGTCTGTTCATTTCCGAGTTTTTAAAGATGTTGTTGTTACCATTATAAGTAAGTTGGGCAAATCGGGCAATAAGTACCCGGAGGCACTTTCGAGAAAATATAAATCAGGCTGATTTCAGGTCCGCCCAATCTGTTGGAAGCCGTTTTGAATTTTGAAAAATTGGAATCAAAATTCACCGCTGCTTTCCAATTATTATAAATGAAGCCAATATGCGGTGAAAAAGCATCTTTGCCACGGACTGTAATGCCTAATTGCACCGCAATTTGCTTCGTTGGCTTATCTTCAATGTATAACCGTCCGCCTAAACTACCGACTAACTCACGGTGTGGACCTTGCCATTGCCCAATTCCTTCAAGCAAAATATCGAAAGCAGAACTGACTTGCAAATTCACGCCTGAATAAAGGCTAAAACGATAAGGCAGTTTATAATCAGGGTCATTGATGAAACTGACATTGGGGCGATTGAGGTTGTATAAACCCAAGCCCAAATCAAATGCACTCCGCTTGGCAGGTTTTTGATGATGATAATTTATACCCGCAGCTACGTTACCATAACTGTTTGAACGATTGAAATTATCAATGTCGCCAGATACAAAATTAGGGTCGAATTGCTTGTTGCGGTATTGGTCATCCCAAGTCAAATTTCCTGTGCTGAACCTCCTTTGATGAAATCCAAAAGATGCACCCGCAGTCAAAAAGTCTTGTTTACTGAGGGGGGCAATATAGGAAGCAGCCAAAGCACCGTTGGTGTTACTCAAATTAGAATAACCTGCAATATCATGGTTAAAGAGCAAACCAACGCTCCAACGCCTATCAATCAAGGCTTTTTCACGGCTGCCCAACCGCATATCAAAAGAGCCTGAAAAGGTTTTGTATGATACGGGCACCCCATGCCACTGGTCGCGGTAAGAACCACTGATGCGATAGTCGCCGGCGAAAACACCGGTTAAGGCTGGATTGATATTGAGTGGCGAGTAGCCGAAATTAGAATAGTGAATATCCTGAGCGAATATCAAAATGGGAAAACACAAAATTGCCATCAAAGATGATAGCTTCGTGTAAAATTGTTTATCCACAGCGTGTTGTTTTAAGTTTTTAAATAAATACAGTATAAAAAAAATTCACTGCTCAAAAATTGGAAAGCAATTGTTCTCAAGCATGTTTAATTTCCCAACTCAAGCAATACTGATAGAAATATTCAAAGGGTTTATTCATTTTTTTGACATTCATCCTAATAAATGCCTCGTAAAGTTAATAAATTATAAACTTCAATGCAATAAATAATTAAAAAGTAAATTAAAAAATTCACTTCAAATGATTTGTGAAATAGGGTAAGTGGTTGGAGATGTAATAAGAATTGTAAATTTGTAAGCACGATGCAAAGGTTCATATATTTTCTAATTAAATGCAACTCTTTAACACATATTTATATTTTTAATGCAAAAATCAATGATTTTTGAAAACCGAAATTAACTTATCAAATATCCGCTCTATGAATCGACGTTCTTCTGTTATTATCTCAGCCGATCCTTGCATCTGCTGTTCGAACTTCAATGTTTTATGATAGCTCGTTTTCAAACCATAAGGCAAATTAACTCTAACAGAAATGACCTTTTCACCTTTCTCATTTTTAGGCAAAAGGGCTTTGGCGATAACTATTCCTTCTACGATGCCATGTTCTTGATAGGGATGCGAATCAAATTTGATGACCACCCGCTGCCCCGGTATGACTTTACCCGAACCAGATATAGGCAACGGTACAAGCCCCACCATGCTCGAACCATTCGGCGGTACGATTGCCATTACTTCTGACCCTTCTTTGATGTCTTGATTTTCTGCCCAATAGTTGTTGTAAAAAGATATTTTTCCGCTCGTCGGTGCAGATAGAATGTACTTCAATTTCCATTGTGAAATGGCAGTGCGCAACTGATTAATAGACTCCACAAGGCTGTTGTACTGAGTGGTATTCGATGTGCGTGTCAAGCTTTGAAATTCCATTCGGTTTTTCTGCAATTGCAAAATACGTCCTTGAAATTCCTCAATATTGCTGCTGATATTTTTAATAAATTGCTCTTGATTATTGGCTTCTCGGATGATTTCTTCTAACTGACTTTTGGAAATAACGTTTTGGGAATAAAGTGTTTTATTACGATCCACATTTTTTTTAGTCAAATCCAAGTTACTGTAAGCTGTTTTCAATTTTTCTCTTTCAGTGCGAATCAGTTTTTCGGTATTATTAATTTGTTGCTCTATTTGAGAGACATTTTGCGCTTCAAAATTTTCTTCTTTTTTAAATTGAAACTCCTTTAATATTTGTACAAAAGAAGAATAATTGAGCTGCAAATCGCCTAATTGAAAGCCCGTTTCAGGCTTAAATGCCGCCAATACTGAGGGGGTCAAACTATCGAATCGAAACAACTGTTGCTCTAATGTCAACACATCTTCATAGTGAGCAGGGTTCTGCAAAACCACTAATAAATCACCCGTTTGTACCGTATCATTTTCTCTAACCAATAGCTTTGAAAGATAGCCCGTTGTCCGCGCCACAATCGGCACGGGCGGCATTTCCGTCGTAATCAAAATGGGCGCATGAATAATATCAGGATAGCGCACCACATAACTCACGACACCCAACAGAATAACGCCAATAAAAATAAGCGTAGAACCCCAACGGATTATCCAAGCTGGCGGCGTGCCCAATATCTCTTGCACGTCATCACTTCGCAGTTCTATTTTTTCGTATTCTTCCATGATAATAATGATGAATGATGAATGATAAATGATGAATCGTGAATTTTATAAGCCATTAAAAATCAATATTTTATGAAAAATACTGAGGGGTCAAAAAAAATTCATCATTCATCATTTATCATTCATCATTAATTAAGATCCTAATTCTAACTGATTTTTAACTAAATTATAATAGGCACCTCGCTCACGAGTCAGTTCGTCATGATTGCCAGATTCTATTATTTCACCTTTTTCTAAGACAATAATATTATCAGCGTGCTTGACAGTACTCAGGCGGTGCGCTACAATAACGACCGTTTTACCGACAAAAAACTCTTTCAAATTGTCCATAATAATTAATTCATTATAGGCATCTAAGGCATTCGTCGCTTCATCAAAAAAGATGTATTCAGGATTTTTATACACAGCGCGAGCTATCAAAAGGCGTTGTTTTTGACCTTGTGAAAGCCCTACCCCATCGTCACCGATTTTAGTATTATAACCCAATGGCAACGACTCAATATGCCCTTGAATATTAGCCACTTTTACAGCTTGAAGCAATTTCTTTTTATCAATATGCTCATCGCCGAGCGCAATATTTTTAGCAATTGTTTCATTAAAAATATAACCCTCTTGCATCACGACGCCACACCTTTCACGCCAAACGCGGTTTTGTATATTATTGAGTGATACATCAGCGAGTTTAACAAACCCCTCAGTAGGTTGATAAAAATTGAGCAATAATTTCAAAATGGTCGTCTTTCCTGAGCCACTTGCACCTACGACTGCAAGCGTCTGACCCTTCGGAATTCTCAAACTCATATCTTTCAAAACCATCGGAGAATGATGACTTCCATACTGAAATGACACGTTTTCAAGGAATAAATCACCATTTTCAGGTAAAACGTTTAAGCGTTCGGTTTTGCCGTCTTCATCTTCTTTGGAGTGAATTTCGTTGAGCCTCTCCAATGAAATCTTCGCATCTTGAGCCATTTGGATAAAATGCACCATTTGCTCCAAAGGCGAATTGAGCTGCCCAATAATGTACTCAATAGCGACCATGCCACCTATCGAGAGAGTCCCCTCAGTAACAGCCTTTGCTGCGATGAAAGTGATGAGTATATTTTTTAATTCATTGAAAAAAGAAGCACCCGCCCGTTGCCATTGTTCCAAAGCCAAATAGCGGATAGAGACCCTGTATAATTTGGCTTGAATGCGCTCCCATTGCCACCGTTTTTGCTTTTCGGCGTTGTGCAATTTGATTTCATTCATGCCTGAAATCAACTGAATCAAATTGGATTGATTTTCCGCCATTTGGTCAAATCTCTTATAATCCAATTCTTTCCGTTTACTTAAAAACAAGAAAATCCACACGATATAAAATACTGTAAAAAATGCGTAAACATAAAAAATCGTCGGATTATAAAAGTAAAGGACAAAGCCAAATATGACAAAATTGATGAGTGAAAAACTCGTGGAAAGCACGCTGGAAGTTAAAAATTGCTCAACACGGTGATTGTCGTTGATGCGTTGAAGCAAATCGCCTGTTAGTTTTGAATCGAAGAAGCGCGGCGGCAGTTTCATGAGTTTGATTAAAAAATCAGAAACCAACGAAATATTCACCCGCGTACCAATATGTAACATAATCCACCCTCGAATGAATTCAACTGAGGTGTAAGACATAAACAACACCACTTGACCCAATAAAACGAGCTTAATCAAGCCGACATCCTTATTATTAATGCCGACATCCACAATGGTTTGAGTCAAAAAGGGGAAAACCAATTGCAAAAGAGAAGTCAACAGCAAACCCACTATTAATTGAATGAGCAGCCGTCTGTATTTCCGCAGGTAAGTAAACAAGAAACGGAAGCCCGATTTATCCACTTTATCGCCTTCACGCTCATAAAATTCAGGGGTGGTTTCAAGCAAAAGAATAATGCCATGCTTCTCGCCTTCAATCACATCACTTGCCCAACCATCCAAAAATTCTGCTTTCGTCAGCTTCACTTTTCCCGCAGCAGGGTCTGCCACGCGCACATACTGAGGGGTGATTTCATAAACCACTACAAAATGCTGCTGCCGCCAATGGGCTATAAAAGGCAAGGGCAAACCATCCACTAACCTATCCCAACCAACTTTAGCAGCGAGGGTATTCATGCCTATTTTCTCCGCAGCGTCTGAAATATCAATCAGCGCAACCCCATCTTTGCCGATAAAAGTGATTTCCCGTAAGTACTCCAGCGAATAAAAACGACCATGATGCCTTGCCACCATGCGTAAGCAAGTGGCACCGCAGTCCATTGAGTCGTGCTGTTTATAAAAGGGAAAATTCTTTGACATAAATTTTTGTATAAAGTATGTTCACCAGATTAAAAAAAAAAAAAAAATGGGCAATGACTGTTGGATACCTCAACCCTTTAGCTATCTTCCTTTCATCGCCCACCTTTTTGTTATTGTTTTCTCATAATGTTGCTTGTCGAGTCTCCTGCAAAATTTATTGAAATATATTAAAATTATGAATATTTAAAAATTTCAATAATTGTACCGTTAATAGTTATAAACTGATTTGAGGTGAGACTATTTAGAATACGGTTATCTGCCATTAGAATACGGTGAACATTTAACATTGACCAAAAAACATGCCGAACACATTATTATTAATGGTAATTTAAACATTTTTATTTAAAGTATAAAAACTATTTAAATTTATGGAAATAAAAAGCCGCCGTCAAAAACAGCATAAAACTGTTCCCGACGGCGGCTTTCGATGGTATTTATAGCGTTTACGGTTTTATTATCATTTCACTGAATATACCCCCCTCAGTATCAACACCTCTGACGATGTAAATACCTCTTGGAAAATAGCCAATGTTCAGGTTTTGAATGCCTTGCTTTTCTTTTAAAAGTATTTGACCCATTGTATTCACAATTTCAAACGAAGTTGCGCCTTCCACAATCAAATCGCCTGCTGTTACTGAGGGGTATATGCGCACCTTCGATTTGCCTTGTGATTGGACTGAGATGATTTTCGAATATTCCGTTTTGCCATCGTTATCGACCATTTTTAAGCGATAGTACAATGTAACTCCTTTCGATTGTATGGATTGATCTTGAAACGAGTAGGTTTGTGGCACATTAGCTTTTCCTTGAGTAGCTTGTTGAGCAATTTCCATAAACTTACCTTCTCTATCTTGACGTTCTATCGCAAAATACTTTGTATTGACTTCGCTTGACGTAGTCCAAGAAAGAGTTGGAAGGGCTTTAATTGACTTAACTTCAAAAGAGGTTAGGCTTACAGGCAAAGTAATAAAGGCATTTGAAGAGCCAATATAAATAAAATCTCCCCCCGTGCCACCGCCTGTAGCAGCATTGCTTGCATAATAAAATTTTACTTGAGCATTGCCAATACTCGGCGAATTCCATTGTATCGACCATGTGGTCATTCCACTTACTGGGTCTTGAGGCGTGCTATGCGTCAATCCAGAGAAATTTGACGTTGCTCTCATTCCAGACGAAGGAGTAAATGTACCTACATAATTGTTGCTTTCATCTACAGCAGTAATTTGAAAACCAGCACGTTGCATGTCAGCGTCTGCTACAGTTAAGGTCATATTATAGCTCATATTATAGGCATAAGTAGTGGGTGCATTGGTCAAAACAACTGACCCGCCGCCTGTACCTCCCCCATGACAGCTAGCACAAGTTGCTCCCCCAGAATTGGGCGAGCCTGTCCGATCACTATCGAAACCACCGGAGTTGCTGGAAAATAATAAAATAAAGGTAAAGCCCATAAAAAAGGCATAGACAAATGAGAATTTTGATTTTTTCAACACCTTTAGGGATGTTTTAATTGGGTACTGTAGCATATATGAGATTTATTTAAATAGTTGGAAATGTGATGAACATAAAAATAAAAAATATTATAACTACAATAAATATAGCAAGAATACTTACGAAATTTTCAGATGCATGGTTTTATAAACATAGCACCAATTTTTGGAAACAGACATTAGTCAATACAAAATAATGGGCGCTACTTTTTCAAGGAAAAGTAGCACCCATATAATTCAAAAACTAGAGATATTTGCCTACATCAAGCCAAATATCTTCGAGTATTTCATCAATTCCCCTGGATTGGAAACCTTGATTTTGCCCATCATAAAAGCCATCATAGCGTTCTCTTCACCTGATACAACTTTCATTAAAGTCTCTCCCTTTACTTTCACAACACATTCAGGCGTGCCTACCAAACCATCCTCGACAGTTAATTTACCATCCACGACTTGTACCGTTTTTTGACCTTTTTCATCGCCTTCAATATCGAAGTGAAAAACGGTATTGTGCCCTGCAATAGCATCGGTATTAACTTTTGAGGGAAGTGATTGTATGAAATCTAAAGCATTCATTTTAATTAGTTATTTTATTAGTTAAATATTTATAAATTATTGATTATCAAATAGTTAGATATTAAATCTTAGAATCCAACCAGCCCAAAGTATAATTAAACACCTCCATTTTATTGGGTTCGTTGTGTATTTCATGGTACATACCCTCCCATTTTTTATACTTCACATCACCTTTGACGCGCTTAAAAAAGGCTTCACTGGCAGGCTGAGAAGTCAATTTATCAACCGTGCCATGCATAATGAGCAAAGGCAGAGGCACATCGCCACTATAAACTTCGAGCCATGCTGCTGCTTCTGTCATGCCTACTCCCGTACTCGCCGTTATGGAGCTATGCACCAAAGGGTCGTTGACATAAGCCTCTACGACTGAGGGGTCGCTCGAAATACTCGATGCTACTAAACCGCTTCCCTGCGTCATTGTTGGGTAAATAGAGCGCATAATTTTGCCCAAAGTAATCATAATCGCCTTAGGTTCAAATGCCAATTTAATCCAAGGTCCTGTTACGATAGCTCCCGCCAATGTCGGTTGGCGTTTCAGTATAAAATTCAAAACCAAATTACCGCCCATCGAATGACCATATAAAAACATCGGTACTCCCTTATATCTCTCTTTTACACCATTTATAAAGCCTTCAATATCATCCATATACGTGTCATACTGAGGGGTATGTCCGCGCTTGCCTTCGCTCTTGCCATGTCCGCGCGAATCCATGCCGACAACTGCAAATCCATTTTTATTGTAAAAATCAGCCATGTTGTGGTAGCGATTGATGTGTTCGCCGAAGCCATGAATCAAGCAGATAATCGCTTTTGGATTGGGTATGCCCCACTCGGCTGTATAAAGTTGGATACCGTCTTTAGAAGTTATAAATTGTTCAGTCATATATATTTAGATTGGTAAAATTTGTAGATTTGCAGCGTTAGGTTATTGCGATATTGAGATATTGCGATACTATCCTAATATCTCAATACCATAATATCTCAATATGTATCGTCGGCTCAATATTACAGAAGTTTTTCTTATCCAAGCCATTCTTTACACCCTTTTATGGATGTGGAATGATTATGTGGCAACCATTTTAAGCCTCAGTTTTGCAGCTATTGCATTTCTTATACTTGTCATTTCGCTTATCGCGGAGTGGATTGACCGCTCGAAAGTGCCTCGTTTGTATTTCTACTTCATGATTATTTCTATTCTCACACCAATTATTATCGGTTCTTTTTTCATGTATTTGAAAAAAGGAGCGTTGGATTGGTATATTCTTTAGACATTAGATGTTTAGACAATAGATGTTAGACAGCGTCTAATGTCTATTGTCTAAACATCTAATGTCTAATATTTAATCCCCAATTTCTTATAAATAAAAGACAGCAACCAAGCGGGTCCCACCATCAAAAACTGTAAATCTTCAATGAAAGAAGGCTTTTGTCCTTCAATTTTATGCCCAATAAACTGACCTATCCAAGCCACCACAAATATCGCCAAAGCTACATAAGCCAAGGTATCTGCTTCCTTTCCAACATTATTATAAATAGTATCAACGCCTAAAATCATGGCTCCACATACGAGCATCATGCCCAGTGCCATCACCAACGACAGCCGTAAATAATACACCAACGAAACAGCATACAATACAAAAGCCCAATTGGTAAATAGCCCCCTTTCAACAGGAAAAGGAACAGCATACAAAATAGCAAATAAGCTAAAAACAATACTCGGCACACAGACCCAGTGAATCAATTTATTAGTGGCGTTTTTATGGCTTTCACCATATTTATCTAAGAGCCAATCCATCGTTACCATGATTATCGAAATTTAATTTGTTGAATAATTGAGTTGTCGCAACGAAATTAGGAATTAATTTTAGATTATAATAATGATTTAACCATTTTAAAATGCGGAATATTGACCTCAACAAACTCCTCTCCCACTTTTTGATAGTTGAGCTTTTCATAAAACGCAATCGCCGTATCGCGCGCATTCAATTCCATTGTTTCAAAACCATGAGTGCGAGCAAATATCTCGCTCGCCTGTACCAATAATTTACCGATGCCTCTGCCTTGACTATTTATATCAACGGCTACTTGCCTCATTTTCAATACTTTATCGTTTTTGGATGTCAGCACCAAGCACCCCCTCAGTATCCAAGCCTCAGAATAGGCGGCTAAATGAAAATCTGCATATTCTGCTGCTAACTGCTCTTCTGTAAACTCCAAACCCAAAGGCAGGCGCAAGATTTTGTAGCGCAAGGCTACTGTTTCGTCATATTCTGGTGTTGCGAATTCTACTTGTATGATATTCATTTTATTAAATTAATGTGGAAAAACATCGTTCGCCATACTCAGAGCTTGTATAAACTGTTGAAAATCAATGCTTAAAGGTTTATTGATTTCACTAAAATATGCTACCAGATTCTCAGTAGCCATATTACCTGTCAAATCATCTTTAGCCATGGGACAACCGCCAAAACCTTTCATAGCGGCATCAAAACGTTGGCAACCATTGGTGTAAGCGGCATGAATTTTCTCCCGCCAATTATGTGGTTGAGTATGCAGATGCGCCCCTATTTCAAGGTGTGGATATGCAGGAATCAAATTGCTAAACAGGTAACTGATACTCTGCGGATTTGAGACCCCCACAGTATCCGACAGCGAGAATATTTTGATACCCAATTGAGAGAGTTTATCCACCCAATCCATCACCACTTCCGCATTCCAAGCATCGCCATAAGGATTGCCGAAGCCCATTGAAATATACAAAACAAGTAGTTTATTTTTCTGCACGCATATCTCTTGAATGGCTTTTACACGCTCTACGGACTCTTGAATAGTGGCATTCGTATTTCTCAATTGAAACGTTTCAGACACACTAAATGGATAACCCAAATATGTAATCTCTTGAAAATCAGCCGCTTCTGCTGCCCCGCGCTCATTGGCGATGATGGCGAGCAATTTTGTAGCTGTGTTTGACAAGTCAAGTTGAGCCAAGACTTCCCGTGTATCGCGCATCTGCGGAATCGCTTTGGGCGATACAAAGCTGCCACAATCAAGGGTATGAAAACCGACGCGCAGGAGTTGATTGATGTAAGCCGCCTTCACATCTGTTTCGATAAAATCATGCAAGCCTTGCATGGCATCGCGGGGACATTCTACTACCTGAATCACTGATGAAGTCTGTTTGGTTATTGATAATTTGGTTGATGAGCAAAGGTATAATATTAGGCACTAATTTCATTGAGCAATTCTGTTAGTTCTGCATTTGAAATACTTTCACGATCAGATTTATCATAAATAGTGAGCATATACAAAGTATCACGTTCTATTTTAACGCAAGTAATAATACGTGCACCGCCGCTTTTGCCTTTACCTTTTGAGGTAATAGCCATGCGGACTTTGTAACAGCCACGCCCTAATGATTCACCTTCTTGAGGGTTATTCAAAAGATTATTTGCTAATTGAGCGATGTCTGCCAATAGAGATCGATGGCGTTTGGCGAGGCTTTTGAGTTCCTTATCAAAAGTAGGGGTATTAACTATTCTCATAGATTTTTTTCTTCAGCAAGTTCTTTTTCAATACGTTTCAAGGATTCAAAAAAGTCAGGCAATTCTATTTCACCGCGCATATCGGCGTGCATATCAGCAACAGCTTCTCGAATGTCGTCTTTGATATTTTCTTTATTTTTGTATTGGGTATCGGCAGTATGAGGTTGTTTATATGCTTCAATTTTGACTTTAAATTTTCTGAACATTACCATTAATTGGCTTTCATCTGCCTCGTTGTAGGTAATAATGATACTTTTTGTCATGTCGCTTTTTTTTTGACAAAGATAACATATTCAGTATGATTGAAGCAAGTTTGAGATTGAAAATTAATACTGGCGATACTCAATATCGGTAGCCACATCATAGCGCAATATGAAAAGGTTTCAATGAATTCAAAGCCACAATATATGGCGTCCAGCGTGTAGACACCTACGTTCCGCCGCAACTTATGTGGCATCCAACGCAGGGGTACCTACGTTCCACCGCAACTTATGTGGCATCCGCCGCAGGGGTACTTACGTTCCGCCGCAACTTATGTGGCGTCCGCCGCAGAGGTATCTACGTTCTGCCGCAGGAAATATGGCGTCCGACACACAATAACCACCATTTTGTTACACATAGGTCAGACAGGACACATAGTTTTTGTCATTCAGTAGGAAAAAAAAAAGCCGAAACGCTGTTGAAAAGCGTTTCGGCAGACAATATGGCTTAAGAGAAATAATACTTATTTATTTGACCGCAACAGGCTGCGGCGTTTTAGCGGCATCATGTTTAGCGGCGTCATTATTATTGGTTTCCCTTTTAAAGGGTTCACCCAATTTATCGCGCAAACCACTCATCATAAAATCTACACTTGCTGCTTTTTGAGCAGCTTCATAAATAATGGTATAATCTGTTTGCAATTCAATTCGGATAAGCGTACAAATATTCTGAATATTTTTCTTCTGTTCCTCGAGAGATTCGAGGTACTCAAGCAGGAGAGTTAAGGTCGCTTCATTGGTTTTGACGGTATTTGTATCAAAATCTCTGGGTAAATAGTTTTCGATTTTGGGCAAATTATCAATTGCCATCGGTAGCAAAGCCAGAAGTTTATCTGACAATTTACCACCTTGTTTGTCCTTACTTTTGATGGGGTTATCCATTTTGATAACATGGCTAATATCATCAATGGCTTTGATGAAAGCCGCTTTCTTTTCGGTTGATAGTTCAATGACTGTCTTTGACTTCATTTTGGATGGAATTTTTATTATTATTTAAAAGTACGCGCTTTCAATGGAAAGGCTTTCAATGAAGATTCCTATAATAATCATGCCAATTTTGTTTAATGTGTGGGGTTTACTGTCACTGCAAGTACAGTGTGGCAGGAAGGAACGAGAGATTGCTTATAACTTAAAAGTAGGTGTGATTGATAGAAGCAATATTATTTGACAATGTTTTATCAAAATATTATCTTTACTCAATGCCTCTTTATCTTCGGTTAACTTTGAAAAACAAATATTTTATAAATGAGAATACAACATACCTATATCCTATTGCTCTTTTGGCAAATTATGCCTTTGTACATTACTGCTCAAATAGGTAATCTTCAGTTTGAAAAAGTGGAAATACCTGATGCACCGCCAATTGGGAGCGTGGATTGTATTTATGAAGATAGTAGAGGTTTGATGTGGTTTGGTAGTTATTCAGGGCTTAATATGTTTGATGGATATAAAGTTACCAAATTTGAGAATGACCCCAATGACCCCCTCAGTATTAGCGATAATAAAATCAGGAAAATATTAGAGGATAGTAAAGGTAACCTTTGGGTTGGCACTCAAAATGGGTTGAATTATTTGGATGTGAAGAAAAGGACTTTTAAACGTTTTATTGATTCTATAAAATATGGCATTGGCATTTTTGAGGTGAATGATTTAAAAAAAGGATTAAACGGTAGTGTATGGATTGCTAATGCTGATGGTTTGTATAAATTTGATTCGATTCAACTAAAATTCAGTAAAATTTTTCCAAAAAATCATCATAAGGTAGCCATAGTTAACACGCTTGAATTTCACAATAACAAACTATTGATAGCGACAACAAAAGGTCTCTATATTCAAGAAGATAAGGAAAGTGATTTCAAACTGATTCAGACAAAAAATGCAATATTCCATGAAGACAGCCTAAATATCACATCATTTCAAAAGGATAAAATGGGTAACATTTGGATGGGTTCAGCCAATGGATTCTATATTTTAAGAAAGGATGGAGTCAATATCAATTATGAACTTGTTCACCCTGAATTGGCTAAGGAATATATTTATTTCATAAACCCTAAAAATGATAGTGAGTTATGGATAGGTACTAATAATGGCTTGCTGCTATTTGATACTAAAACTTATCATTTTGAAAGATATATCAATGACCCTACTAATCCTGAAAGCGTTTCTAAAAATAATGTTGAACGTGGATTCCAATCGTCTTATAATACCTTTTGGCTGAGTACCATTAGCGATAATTTGCATAAAATAGATTTGCGAAAAAGCAATTTTAATAACGTAAGAATCAATGCAACAGAGGTTATTACTACAGCAAGACTGGGTTATGAAACATTCGAATATAGCCCTGATACTTTGCTGATTCCTCAAAAAACAGGTGCTTGCTTTTTGAATATTAAAACTAAAAAAGTTACACCCTTTCCTTATACGCCCTCTTTCAACATAGCAGGTTGGAAAACAGGTATGATTTGCTTTTTAGAGGAAAGCGATGGTAAACTATGGATAGGGACGAATGGGGGGCTTTTTTTATTTGATAAAAAGCAAAAAGTATTCATTAATGTTGAAAATGAAATTAAAGACATCACCGGTTTCAGAGAAAACGCTATTCGTAAAATCCATCGTGATAAACAGGGAAATCTATGGGTAGGCACTTGGCATCATGGCATCTGTAAAATTAATTTCACTCAAAAAACATTGAAAAGATACAACAATACCCCTGAATTATTGGCTAATTTGATGTCCAATACACGGACGATTTTAGAAGGCAAGAATGGTACTATGTGGATTGGTACACGCGGTGGTTTATTAAAATATATTCCAGATGCAGATACGTTTAAAATTTATCGAAATATTATAAATGACCCAAAAAGCATGAGTGAGAATACCGCTTTTGCAATATATGAAGATGATAAAGGCGATATATGGATTGGTACTTATGGCGGCGGATTGAATAAAATGGATATTAAAACCGAAAAATTTATACATTACACAACGAAGGACGGGTTGATAAATAATAATGTCATTTCAATTATGTCTGATAAAAAAGGTAACCTATGGATGAGTACATTTACAGGGCTCTCTGTATTTAATCCTACGACTAAAAAATTTGACAATTTTACAAATCGCAATGGTTTATTAAACCATTCATTTGGCGCCTTTACGTTTGGAAAAGGAATCTATTCAAACCGTTTTTATTATTCAGGTAATGACGGTTTTGATTTTTTTAACCCTGATAGCATCAAATTAAGCACACTCGACCCCAATATTTACATCAGCGATTTCAAGTTATTCAATAAAACAGTCCCCATTTCAAAAGGTGAGAAAGATCCTAAAACGTTTTCGATTAGCGAAGACATTTCTTTCACCAAACATTTAACCCTCGCTTATGAGCAAAATGTCATCGGTTTTGATTTCGCTGCTTTAGATTATTCAGCTCCTAAAGACATACAATACGCTTATATTTTAGAAGGTTTTGATAAAAATTGGCAATACGTAGCCAATCAACGCAGTGCTACTTTTACAAACTTGAATCTGGGTGATTACACTTTTAAAGTCAAAGCCACTAATGGCGATGGTGTTTGGGGGACAAAACAAGCATCTTTACAAATAACAGTTTTAGCCCCGTGGTGGCAGACTTGGTGGTTTAGAAGTTTGGTTGGTTTAACTTTATTCAGTTTGGGTTTTGCATTTTATCAATATCGAATCAGCCAAATCAAGGAGCGAGAAGCCATTAAAACAACACTCAATAAACGCATTGCAGAGGTTAAAATGGAGGCTTTGCGGTCGCAGATGAATCCGCATTTTATTTTCAATGCCCTCACTTCCATCAACCTTTTTATCCTTAAAAACGATACTGAAACCGCTTCTTTTTACCTCAATAAATTCTCCCGCTTGATGCGCGAAGTGTTAGATCATTCGCGGTCTGATTTGATAACCGTTGAGGAGGAATTGAATACTTTGAAAACCTATATCGAGATTGAAAAAATGCGCTTTAGAAATGCTTTCAATTTTGATTTAGATGTTCAGCCCACTGCCCGTATCAGCACTATCCAAGTGCCGCCGCTGATTATTCAACCTTATGTGGAAAATGCGATATGGCATGGTTTGAAACATAAAAAAGATGGGGACGCCATCTTAAAAATTGCTATCTTTGAAGATTCAGAGTATTTTTACATTATTGTAGAAGACAATGGTGTTGGTAGAGCAAAAGCATTAGAGTTGAAAAAAAACAATGCAAATCAGCATACTTCTCATGGTTTAAATGTAACGGAGGAAAGAATCAAACAATATTCAGAAGCCCATTTTGTAGAAGCATCTGTAGAAACGATAGATTTAATGAATGACAATGAGCAACCTATCGGTACGCGCATTGTATTTAAAATAAAAACGACCAATTTTACAAATTTAAACTAAAGCCATGAGAGTAGTTTTGATAGACGATGAACCGAATTGCCTTGAAATGTTGGCATTGCTGATAGAAAGGTATTGTCCGATGCTCCAAATAGTCGGTCAATTTGAAGACCCCTCAGTAGCGGTGCAAAAAATACCTGTTTTGAAACCGGATTTAGTGTTTTTAGATGTTCAAATGCCTAACTTAACAGGTTTTGATGTCATAGAACAATGTAGGAATACGCCTTTTCATGTTATTTTCACCACTGCTTATGAGCAATACGCTTTGAAAGCTTTTAAGTACAGTGCCATTGATTTCCTGTTAAAACCGATTGACAAAGAGGAATTGATAACGGCTGTGCAAAAAGCACGGAATACCCATCAAGCACAGCACCAAGCACAGCAAAGAGATATTTTATTAAACTATGTCAATCCAATCAAGCCTTCAAAGGAAAAAGTGGCTTTGCCCACTTCTGATGGGATTATTTTTATCAATATAAAAGATATTGTTTTTTGTGAATCCGATGGTAATTATACCAAAATCTATATCCAACAAGGCAAGCCCTTCACTTTCACCAAAACCTTGAAAGATATTGAGGAACTGCTACATGAAAGTTCTTTTTACAGAGTTCACCATTCGTATTTGGTCAATTTGAAGCAAGTTGAAAAATATATTCGCACCGACGGCGGTGATATAAAAATGAGCAATGGTAAAATCATTCCTGTTTCAAGGCAGAAAAAGGAGGATGTATTGGGGGCATTAGCGAATTTATAAACATAAAGTATATGCTTTTCACAAGCCTTTATTCGATGATTCGGATAAAGGCTTTTCTATTTTAATCCCCTTTTATGCCAACTATACAACCAATGCTGCAAACCATCCTTTAAAATTTGCTAACTGTACAATAGGGCGTACTTAAAAGTAGGCGTTGTTGCAATTTTATAGTGTCAATACTGAGGGGGGATAGTATAAAGCTTAGTATTTTGAAAACTTTGTATTAAAATGAGATAACCGCATGTACAAACTCGAAATCTTTTTTTTCAGAGAAACCCAAAATAACGATAGTATAAAGACTATTTCTAAGAGCATACTCATTGCTATCTTTGGATGCATGACTATTACAAGTTATAGTCAACTCAATATTTTTACAATTAATAAAGAAGATAAATGGAAAGAAGTAGAGATAAATCAGAGAAGGCTTTATGTAAGTGCTATATCAGACGCAGAATCAATAGTTTCTGTAAAAAATCGAATGATGGCTGATGATTTTAAAAACATGATGATTTCTGAGCAAAGAGATTCAAGCATTTTATGGGTATATTTTAAAACAGATAGCTCATTAGCAATAGCCAATATGATAGAACAGCTTTTTCTCGGACATGGTATAGAGTCGTGTCAAGACGCAACTCTCTATGGCTTTCAGAATAACCAAATGACCGATACTTCCGTCTATCAAGATAAGCGATTACGATACTTTAAATTACTGCCACTAAAGACCGTGAATAAAGAACCGAAAGAATGGCTTTTGAAATTAATCGTACCTCCATACAGCAGTTCGTGGCGGTCGGCTGTATATGTTTACATTGAAAGAAAAAGTAGTGCTGAGGGAAAAGATTATAATTATTTAATCTACCAAATACCGCTAATCGCTCTTATTATTATCCTCATCTTCTCTGCCATCTTTTCACTTTTTCAATGTGTGTATGGTTTTATGTTGAGTCACATTGTTTATGCCATTTACTTGATGTCGTTTCTACCGTATTTGTACATTAAAATTTTCAATTCTATGGGAGGCTATTATATTCCTTATTGGAATATACTCTATAACATTGGCGAACCTTTATCTGCGATATTGGTCAATATTTTCTACTTTGGTTTTGTTATGACATTATTAGACATGAAAAAGTATCATCAAAAATGGTATAATTACTTTTTCAGGGTCATTATTATCAATGTTCTTTTTCTTGTTATTCATTGCACTGTTTTCTTTTTCCCATTTAATTTATTCAAAAGCTTTGACGTGTATGGGTACTTTAGAATTTATCAATTCTTAACATCTCTTTTGATTTTGTATTTTTTAAGATGGCAACAACCTCAATACTTGTTTTGGGGTAGCCTCTCAGTCATCTTCTTTTCAAGTATCACTATTTTGACCCATATTTGGGCTCATTTTGATGAAGATATTGAAATATACATCAAAGCCGCTGATACACTGTTTTATCTGGGTATTCTTATCGAAGTCTTCTGTTTTTCTATCAGTATTGGTTATCGGATTTTTACACTAAAACAAGAAAAAATACGCTATGAAGAAAGCTTCAATATGTTTAAATCGGATTTACACACCAGTATAGTCAATGGCTTAAACAACTTGACTTGGGATTTAGATGATAAGTTTAATAATGAATTTGACAAAGAGAAAACCTTAAAAAAAGCAAAAGACCTTTTGATGAAAAGCAAAGATTTACTCAATGCAGATACCCTTAAAAATAAGACAATTGAAGACATTTTGAAGTTTGACTACAAAATTGAAGACTTAGAAGTCAAAAAGATTAAGATTGATTTCGATATTGATGAAGAAACAGCCGCTTCTATCAATGCAAAATCTAACACAGTGAAACAGCATATTTATCTTATTTACAGTGAAGTTATCAATAACATTATTAAATATGCCAAATGCCAGCATATCTCTGTGCATTTGGGTTTTGAAAAAAAAGGTACTCTAAAATATATGAAATTAATAGTAGCAGATGATGGTATCGGTTTTGATAAAACGCTTAAAACGGGTAATGGTCTGGGACTAATTGAATGGCACGCTCAACAACTTAATGGCAGTATTGAAATAAGCTCTGAGATAAAGAAAGGTACGAAAGTTTGTTTATTATTTACTGCAACTCGTCCTACTTTAAATAAATTCAAAAAATAAGTGCATTCTTTTCTTTTAAACTACACAAGGGTAGTGAAGTTGATAGAAAAAAAGACTTTATTTTTGTAGAGAATTTAAAATCAATAGATCATGGATAATCTTATAAAAGTCGTACTGTTTGAAGATGATGGGCATTTTGCAACGCATTTGCAAAGGTATATTGAATTTCAAAATGATATAAAAGTGCTTAGGCGTTTTGAAAAATTTGAGATGAATTGCTTGGAAGAACTCATAAAGTTAGAACCGGACCTCATTATTCTGGATATTCAAGTCCCACCCAATTGCCCGTATGACGGCATTCAAGCCGCTAAGATGATAGATAATACACTTGAATTAAACAATTGTAAGATATTAATGCTCACAAGCCATATTGACGAAGAAAAAATTTGTGCTGCATTAATTAACGGTGCAGACGGTTATGTGGAAAAAACTGATAGAGAGAATATCATCAACAGCATACGTGACGTACATCGAGGCGATAGTGTACTCTCGAAAAGTGTTCAGAAAAAACTACTTGAAATTGTCAAAAGTTTGATTGGAGGAGCTAAAATTGAAGGGTTTGAAAAGGAATTGACTGAAAAAGAACTTGTAATATGGTTAGCACGAATTAGAGGCGATTCTTATAAAACAATTGCTGAAAATATGGGCATGACCGTGGATGGGGTTAAGTTCTACATTAGAAAAATTAATAAAAAGTTGAGAGATTTTAAAGCTAAACGTTACAATATATTAGGTAAAATTAAAAACCTGTTTTAGTAATCCGTTTATCAGTCCTGAAATCTACTACCTATGGGTAGCTTGCTAAAATCGAGTGTTTTTCGCCAAATTTGTATTACCCTTTGAAACTATTATAACTCAACAACTCACAATCATATAGTTTAAAAATCAATAATCCTACTTCGAGATGTCGAAAATGGGCTAAGGCTTTGCTTTGTCTGTAATTACTGAGGGTATCTTTCTTTTAAATCAATTTTCTATCGTCTTTAAAAATCAATGCAATGAAAAAGATAACATTATGGCTCATATTTATTAATTTACTTTTCATGCCTTTATCATTATTATTAGGCCAAGGGCAAGAAATTACTTGGCGATTAACAGATATTACTAATCTAGCAAGATCAACCGCAACCGTTTGCTACCGATATGATTTAAATTCTGACATTGCATTAGGTGGATCTATTAGTTTACAAACAAGTAGCGTATTACCAAGCATTATTCAAGTCAATAAAAAAGATTTTTATATAGGTTTTGGTGTAGACGCTTTCTATTATTTAAGCTATCCTAAATTAAAAAACTATCAAAGAATAACTTATGTGAATAGTGAAATAGCTTATGGACACATGTCATTCTTGCGCTTTGATGATTATTTTGTAAGAGAAGCAAAAAAACGCTTTTACCAATATGCAGCAGCGACTAAAAATGAAATTCGCTTTAGTATTAAATTAGGTCTGCAAAAAAATTATTATAAAGGTTTTATTATTGAGTGGTTTGCTGGTATTGGAATAAAATATAAAAATGTTCAGTACCAAGATGACTTATATAAAAAAGCTGAAACGCTATCAGATATGGGTCTTTTAAAGTCTATTTTCAACAATTTTACAAACTTCGATGGCTTAGACCGAACAGAAGGAAAACGTTTTCGCCTAATAATTCCATTAGGTATGAAAATAGGTTACGCTTTTTAAATAAATTCATTACGTCACATAATTTAAAAATATTAAAAATGAAGGCTTATAATATTGTCAAAAAAATGCGTCATCTCCTTTTTATGTATTTATTAATTATTCCTCAATGGAGATGTGCCTACGTTGATGTAGATGTTCAATTGAAAGAATTTAGTAAAGTCATTAGAGATTTTAAGACAGAAACAGTATCCGTTCTTGACTACGGTATTACATCTCTCAATAAAAATAGTGCTGATTGGGAGACTATTTTAGACAATGTTAAGAATCAATTAGTTAATGATATTCAATCAACCATTAAAGTAGAGGTTCAAAATCTTCTTGACCAATCCATTGCTATGCTTGGAAAGGAATTACAGTGTCAGATGGACATTATAGGTATTAAAGTGAAAAATAAGCTTGAGCGCATGAAGGCACGGCTTCTTGATTTACCTGAAATATCGGCTGTACCTTACGTTTGTTCGACTGTTCCTGCTGATATTGATATGTTATTACCAGCTAGTAGGCGTAATAGTTTGAAAATTTTCGGCTATTTTGATAGTACCAATTATAAATTGATACTGATTAAAAAAAGTCTGGTGGAGAGAGACATTACTCATTCTATTGCAAAAAAATCTTCTTATGAGTTAGATGTCAATTTAGGGTCTAATGGTATTGAATTAGGGGCAGATGATCATAGAATTGAATTACGCAGCTTAGATAATAAATCCGGTCCCACTATCAATGTTATTCAACCTGTTGCGCCTAAGTGTTTTGTTGGAGAAGTTAAAGTCATCCCACGTAATGTTGCTAATCCTTACACTTTTTCCCCTAAAAGATACTGCAATAGTCCTTGCAGACCTGACCTTGAATTTGGTTCAACACCAGTTGAAGTGTTTTGTGATGTAAAATTAGAAGCAGTAGGAAATGCTATTTATGCAACTATCCGTATGAATTGTTATGAAAGAGGCGGTGATAATTCATTTGTCATTGACAGCAAAAGAGAGCTTATTCATCGGATAGAATCTGATAGAACAATAACGGGTTTTGTAACAGGAACTTATAGTTATCATACATACACCAATAAATTAGACCAAGTGGAAACACATGGCCCTACAGGTCCAGTAAATGAATTCAAATTCAATATCCGAAACAGTAAATCCGAAGATATTAACTCTTGGACGAGGGTAGATATTAGATGGAATGAAATTATTATTAAAGTTAAACAAGTAGGTAATTGCAAGTGATAACAAGTATAATAAAAATTTTCGAGAAAAAATCAGAAACCATATTATCTAACTAAAAAGACAGCACAATGAAAAAAATGTTTCATTTCCTAAATGGTATAAAAAAAGTTAAAGCCTTTATACTCTTTTACTTTTTAGTATTCCAATACACCACTACCTCTGCCCAAATCTATTGTGATTTTGTGGGGTATGGGTATGCGAATAGAGGTTATTTGCAGATTACTAATTATGTTGATAATGATGTCAGTCGAATTGGCTATAATATTTTCAAAACACTCAATGTCCGACCAATACCTGTAACGATTGGCAGTGTTGATAATGCCGCGTACTATGAAAATAACGGTTTTGCCCGCATAATTTACAATCAACGATTTTTTAATCAACTGAGGAATGAATACGGCTATTGGGGAATGGCTGGTGTTTTAGCACACGAAGTTGGTCATTATATAGATTGTTCAAAATTTTATAATATCAGCTCATGGGCTAAAGAACTAAAAGCTGATTTCGTAGCAGGATATGTTTTAAGGCTTATGGGTGCGACAATTGAAGAAGCCCTGTATTTTCAAGATTCTATTTTCGACCTGAGAGGTAGTGATACACACCCTGATGGATGCAGGCGTATTAATGCAACCAAACAAGGGTATTATTATCAACAATAACAGCTAAATGAGCAGTTTTTATGAAATGTAGAAACTGCTTTATATCTCACTTTAAATCACATTATTCATTAAATCATTATTAATATGAAAACGATATTTTTCAAACCAGTTCTATTACTCATTTCAATATTTTGTTTTATTGAAACTTACGCTCAACGCTATGAATATGTTATACTCGGAGAGCCACAAAATACTCGTCAAACTACTACTTATAACTCTAATCTTAATATGTACGATTATATAGGTACATATTACGGTCATATGAATGGGAAATTAAAGGAAGGTGATGAAGACGAAGAAAATTATAGCCAAAAGGTAAAAGTTATTCTTAAAAAATTATCTCAAACTGGGAAACTCATACTCATTCTTCCTGAATTGGAAGAGGAAGAGGAAACCAATATGCTAACAGCAACTGTTCAAGGGGGCAGATTGATTTTCAATGATAAAAAAATCGGAGAAGGCGGTGTTAGAAAAGTAAGAGGCTCTGGATATCTTAATGGTGATCAATTAAAATTTTCAATTACTGTAAGTGGATATTCGGAAGATGGAAGTGAAGTTACATCTTATTTAGTCGAACTAATTTTTACTGGAGAAAAATTCTGACAACACAACTTGGCTTACAATAATAACTTGGTTTTAGATCGGACTTATGAATAAAAGTCATTTAAAGTCTATAAGTTTTTAACCCTTTTAATTAATCTTAATTAACAAGTATTAGCAAGAAATTGGTTGTTGCATTGTTCCTTGGTTTTAAAACAGCAATCTCCTACTTATATAGACAAAATAAAGTTGAAAAGGCTGTTTTTGCTTCTGCATGATATGTTCTCAAAAGTGGTGATTAATGACCATCTTTTACTTGCAACGAAGGGTTTTACATTTTAATTCCCTTTTATGTCAACTATACAGCCAACGCTACCAACCATCCTTCAAAACTTGCTAACTGTACAATAGGACCTACTTAAAAATAGGAGTTGTTGCAAATTTATAGTGAAAATAATGAGGGCTAAGAGGTACTTCATCCCTTACTTTTTCTTTCAACCTACAATTTTTTGAAACCATTTTAATAATCTAAGAAACTGTTTTAAAACCCAAAAATGAGCAAAATGTACTCAAAATGGTTGTAATAGAAGTTCCTAATTTCTAAAATCAATCACAATGAGTACAGT
>JAYUUR010000380.1:0-3555 GCA_043754475.1 Saprospiraceae bacterium
AAACGCATTATTTCCAACGAAATGACGCCGAGTTTTAAAGCAGGGCAATATTACGAAGGCTTTGCCAATGGCATTAAAGCGATTCGTTCGGCTGCTAAAGGTGAATACGTGAATGAGAATCCAAGACAAGGACAAGGAGAAAGTGCTGGTGGGTTTTGGGTTTTCATAATCATTTTCATCATCATCATGATTGTTTTCGCTATTATTAATCATAACCGCAATCGAGCATCTTATTACGGACCAAATAGAAAACGCCATTACGACAATGGTGGCGGCGGTTGGATATTTTGGGGCGGCGTCGGTGGCAGCAGCGGTTGGGGCGGCGGCGGCGGTTCCGATTCAGGCGGCAGCTTTGGTGGTTTTGGCGGTGGTGATTTTGGCGGTGGTGGCGCGAGTGGGGATTGGTAAAGACATCGTGATATATATCTTTCTCCTACACATAGACTATGTGTGCAGTCTATGTGTTCTATGTCCTCTCCTATATAACTAATTTTAAATCGTTGAAAATCAACTGTTTATAAAAAAGATTTTTCAGCCTTTTTTTGAATTTGTTATATAATTTGACGTTGGCGTCCTTCCACGCCCGATTACTATGTGTAAAAATTAAAAATTAAAAACCATTTTAATCATGAAAAGAGTAACAGGTCTCGGCGGCTTCTTCTTCAAATCGAAACATCCTAAAGCATTAACTTCTTGGTACGATAAACATCTCGGCTTGCAGTTCGGAGAGAACACTTGGTCATCCTTCAAATGGCGGGACAGAGACAATCCCGAACAACTTGGTCAGACTGAATTCAGCGTATTTCCTGAGAATACAGACTACTATGCGCCGAGTAAAAGCCCTTTTATGCTCAATTTTAGGGTTGAAAATCTTGTAGATTTGATGGAAATACTGAGAGGGGAGGGCGTCACCATTGTAGGCGAAATCGAAGTCTATGATTATGGAAAATTCGGCTGGATACTCGACCCCGAAGGACATAAAATTGAACTTTGGGAACCCATTGATGATGTTTTGGAGGATACTATATAATATCTCAGTATCATAATATCTCAGTATCTTAATATCTCAATAACTGCTCTGCAATATGACTATTTCTACTAAAACATTTTTCTTATTGTTGATAAGCATCGCCTGCTCGCAATGTTCTTATTCTAAAAAAACAAATTCCAATGGCACTACTCAGCCTTCTTCAACTCCTACTACAGAAGTTTCCACAGACCAAATCCTGTTTCTAACTTTCAAAATCATCAAAGACAGTACTATAAAAGTGGGTGAGAAGATTCAATTGGTGCAAAAGCAAAAAGTCGATGGGCTTTTGAAATCTAAATTGAAAATACCTAAAGCTCATAATGTAGGTGATTTGATTTGTGAATTTTCAGATAAAAAAAATACCATTCTTTCTACTGAAATTATGGAAGATCCTTTGACGGCATCTGTGGAATATCCTGCTGAAAATGGCACTTTCAAAAGAGCCGTTTTAGATAAAAAAGAAGCTGATTTATTTCTAAGGATTCAAAATAATGCGCTCATCTATAAACTTAAAATTAGCAAAGTCATGCCTGATGGAAAGATTCAAATAATTGCCGATTTCCTCATCTAAAAAACCAAAAAAACTATGAAATTTTTTGCTACAATAGGTATTTTATTTTTTTCAATCATCATACTGAGGGGTCAAACTTTTCCCGTTGAAACCATTAAAAATAATGGATTGAAAGACAAGCGGATTAACCTTGTTTTTTTAGGCGATGGTTATCAGAGTACTGAATTAACTCAATATTTGGTAGATGTCAATACGGTAGTAGCTGCAATGTTTAATCAAACGCCTTTTAAAGAATACGAAAAATTCTTTAATGTTTATGCTATAAAAGTGCCTTCGGTAGAAAGCGGCGCAAAGCACCCTGGAACGGCAACAGATGTGACTGAACCCGCTACACCTGTTACCAATCCCAACAATTATTTCGGATCTCAGTTTGATATTTCAAATATTCATCGCCTTTTATTGCCGCTTAAAGGCAGTGTTATTAATACGACAATGGTTAATAATTTCCCTGATTACGACCAAATTTTTGTAATGGTGAACTCTACCGTTTATGGTGGTTCAGGTGGTACTTATGCGACATCATCAAAGAATGTATCGGCTGCTGAAATTGCCATTCATGAAATTGGGCATTCTTTCGCAGGGCTTGCCGACGAATATGCTATCGGTGGACAAGGTGAACGCCCTAATCGAACGATTGTAACGGATGCGGCGACCATCAAATGGAAAAATTGGTTAGGCACTAATACCGTAGGCATTTATCCAGTGGGCATCGAAGGCTGGCAACGTCCTCATCAAAATTGCAAGATGCAATTTCTGAATGCGCCTTTTTGTTCGGTTTGTACGGAGGCTTTTATCAACAAAATATATGCCCTTGTGTCGCCGATTGATAATTTTACCCCCCTCAGTAAAACGGTCAATTTTACCGGTATTTCGATGAATTTTGCCTTAGATTTGATTCTACCCAATCCAAATACCTTGAAAATTGAGTGGGTTTTGAATGGTCTGATAGTCGGTAAGGACATTAATAACATCAATATTTTAGCGACTAAATTGGATACGGGTAAAAATACTTTGATAGCCAAAGTCACTGATAGCACGGCACTTTCGAGGAGCTACAAACCTGCTACTTCAGGCTATTTGAATTCAGTCACTTGGACGATTAATAAAGGAACTCCAAGTCCCGTTGAGTCAATCAATCAGGTGGATAAAATACATTACGATATTTATCCCAATCCCGTAGAAGATGTTTTGAATATTCATTTGAGTACTCAAAATGTAATGGATGTTGAACTATCGCTTTTTGATATACAAGGGCGGCGATTGACGTATATTCAAAGGCGTCGAATGAATGAATTGCTTGAAAACGTGAATATGGCAAGTTTTGCAGCGGGCAATTATGTTTTGAGGATTAAAATAGGTGACCATATTTTAGAAAAAAATATTATTAAACAGTAAACCATATTTTCTAATTTTATAAACTACACTATGAATAAGTTAATCATGCTTTTCATTTTTTTGGCAACCATATTTGCTTGCAAACCGCCTCAAAAATTTGTTAATAAAGAGGTGCCCAATGCACCTATGCCAGGCTTCAATACTGAGGGGTCAGATCCCAAAGCCATTCAGATTGCCGATGATGTGATGAAAGCCGTAGGCGGACGCTACGCTTGGGATATGACGCGCTACATTCGTTGGACGTTTATGGGCAGAAGAGCCTTGCTTTGGGATAAAACCAAAGAGCGTGTGCGTATTGATTTCGTTGATCAACCTTTGAGGATTCGTTTGAATCTTAAAGACATGAGCGGACGCGTTTGGAAAGATGGTGTGGAAATGACGCAGCCCGATTCTGTGAAAAAATACCTCACTCGTGGTAAATCAATTTGGATCAATGATTCATATTGGCTCGTGATGCCTTTCAAACTGAAAGACAGTGGCGTTACATTGAAATATGTCGGCAAAAAAAACAATTATATCAATGCTGAATGTGATGTTTTGGAAATGACTTATAATCAGG
>JAYUUR010000381.1:0-3545 GCA_043754475.1 Saprospiraceae bacterium
AGGTTTTTCTTTGTTCGACTCAAACATTCTATCATCTAAAAGATAGCCTTCAAAATTCAATGTCACCAAACTGCCTTCTTTTATATTTTCACCCTTACCTTCTTTTGTGACGATATAGCTGACACCGCTTTCAGTGCGTTGCACTTTCAGTTTGTGTGCAATGGCATAATCGTTGATTTTAATTTTATCTTGCAAAAAACGATTTTCAATATGCTGATAAAAAGCCTTGCGCTCGCTATCTTCAAGATTGCGCATGTGTGAATTGTACTCCTTCACTCCTAAAACTTCTTCAACTTCAATATCATATATGAGTGGTGTATTCGGTGGAATGACCGTACCGATTCCACTTTTACCATAAGCAAATTCAGACGGCATGAAAAGCGTTGCTTTAGTTCCCACTTTAAAATTGGGAATCATCATATCCCAACCTTGAACAACTTGTCGGTAACCTAATTGAAAAATAAAAGGCTCATTTGTAGGCGATTCATCAAATTTTTTCCCGCCTAAAAGTTTTCCAACATATCTAATTTTTACATAATCTCCATTTTTGGGTTGTACACCAGACCCCTCAGTATAAACAGTATAAAAAATGCCTTCTCGCGTTTTCATAGCTTTGATATTCTTAGAAACCAAATAACCTTCGATACTCAGAGAATCACTTGCTCTCAAACTGTTAATGCCTGTTAAGATTAAAAAAACAAGAAGTGGAAGGCGAAATCTTCTAATATTATTCATGAGTTTTAATTTAAATTTTATATTTTTATCTGTTTAAAAAATTGAAAACCAATGATTTATGCTATTAATTCAAATTACTATTACTTAAAACAGCATAATCAATGCCAAATATTAAATTATAATTTTATAGCCTATTGAAATTTTTCAATTCGTCAGGTTATTTTTTTTTATATTTGTGCCTTAATTCAAAAAAGTTATTTTTAAAACAAACGAATTTTGCAAGGGGAAACCAAAAAATTATAAACTGCCATTAATTTGAAACCACATTAAGGGCAAACATTTTGTATTTTAATCAACACATGAAATTTTATAAACTTTAACATTACTCCCTTGTTACGAGTATGAAAGCATTAATTAAAACGCGGTTTACGAAACCACAAGGAACTGTTGTCATACCAATCTTAAAAAACGAAGAGCTGACGGATACCCTCGAATCGGTTGCTCTCACTTTTGGCATTTCATCTGAGCGTTTGAAAGCTGATTTGAAGGGTGATTTGAAAGAAATCACCAGTTTTTACGATAATACTACGAAAATTTATCTATTAGGTTTAGGTGAAAAACCAAGTTCATCTGATATTATTGCCGCCTTTCGCAGTCTTTCATTTCAACAAAAAAGTAAATTTGGTAATGAAATTACGGTTAGTTTTATTCATTCTAACACAAAGGATTTGCAGACTATCTATGCAGCTGTAAATGGTTTTATGCTTGGTATCTATCGTATTGGTTTGTACAAATCTGAACCAAACGGCATTCATCCTTTATCGAAAAATGATTCAGAATTAATAATTTTTGTAGAGAATGATGTAGAAAACGTTCAAAAAATTGCCAATAAGGCTATATCAACAGCCGAAACCCAAATCAGAATCATGGATTTGGTCAATGCCTCGCCTAACAACAAGACCCCTCAGTATTTAGCCGATTGGGCAGTTGATTCAGGTAAAAAATACGGGTATGATGTAACCGTTTTTGACAAGCAAAAATGTGAGGAAATGGGCTTACATGCCCTATTATCTGTCAACAAAGGAAGTAGCCATGAACCCCGTTTTATTATCATGGAATATAAGCCTGAAAATGCCGCAAAGACAGTTGGCTTGGTTGGCAAAGGTGTTACTTTCGATACGGGCGGCATCAGCATCAAGCCTTCCAATAATATGCACTTGATGAAATCGGACATGGGCGGTGCGGCGGCTGTTTTAGGAACGATGGAATTGTCAGCGAAATTGAAATTACCTGTTCATATCATCGGCATCGTGCCTGCTACTGAAAACATGGTGGACGGCGATGGTACAAAGCCCGGCGATGTTATCCAATCCTATTTAGGCAAAACGATTGAAGTGATTGATACCGATGCGGAAGGCAGGCTTATATTGGCTGATGGATTGGCTTATATGAAGAAAAATTTCAATCCTGATACAATTATTGATTTGGCTACTTTGACTGGTTCTGTTGTATCCACTTTTGGGTATAATGCCGCAGGTCTTTTTTCAAATAACGACGATCTCGCTTCTGCACTTTCTCGAGCAGGCGATGAATCGGGCGAGCGGGTTTGGCGATTGCCTCTTTGGGAAATTTATATGGATGATATGAAATCCGACGTAGCTGATATTTCTAATTTAACCAATAAGCCAATGGCAGGTGCTATTACGGCTGCTAAATTTCTTGAAATGTTTATAGATGGACATACCAATTGGGCGCATCTCGACATTGCTGGAGTGGCTTTGGCAACCAACGAATTGGGCATGGCGCGTGTAGCAACAGCTTATGGTATTAGGCTTTTGAATGCGTTTTTAGAAGACATCAAATGATTTTAATTCTATAAAAGTTTGTCAATGAAATCTTTATACATTTTTTTAATCTTACTTTTTACTCTCTCTTTGACCCCCTCAGTATTTTATGCTCAAAGTTTTGTTTGGGGCGTGAAAGGCGGTATGACCGCAGGTTCCCAACGGTGGGGCAATGGCGGCACTTACGATAATAGTTTGCTTTTTCAATATCATGGAGCTGCATTCATTGAAAATGCACCTGAAAATTCGACCTCTGTTCTATTCGCTCAATTGGGATATCATATTCGCGGCAGTGCTTATCGCTATCGCAAATCGACGGGTGTTGCTATTGATGGTAGTACGGTGAATGTTCCTGCTTTTACGCAGCGATTTAAATTTGATAATATTGCACTCATTCTCGGTGCTAAACGCCGTGGTGTATTGGGCAATGAAAATGCATATTATGCTATTGGATTGAGGGGGGAATACACTGTTAATACGAATTTGGAAGCAGCCAATGCCCTATTTAGTTTCTATTCTCAACCTCAAAAGGAGTTTGTTAGAAAATTCAATTACGGTTTGACCGTAGCAGGTGGATATGAATTTCCTTTTTCAGATTTTGTAGGTGGTTTGCTTGAAATAAGTATTCATCCTGATATTTCCAGACAATATTTCCGCCCTCCTTTTATTGGCTGGGATCCTTTCCAGCGTCAGAACGTCCAAGTAGCAGAGCAAAGCATTCGCAACCTATCTATTGAAATTTCATTGGGTATTAAATTGTTGAGAAAAGTTGAGTATGTCGATTGATAATATTTTACATTTTACTGTCAACAATACTTAAAATTTCCTCTTCAAAAATAGCGGCTTTTTCTACTATTTCATTTGCTTCTTTTAATGTTTTTTCTATAAAACCTTTATCGTCAAAGCCACTCGCATTTATTTTAATATTCAAATATGCCCCCCTCACTGCTGTCCTCGCACATAATGCTCCCACGCCTGCATCACTCACGGAATTAGGATTCCCTATTTCAGCCATCGCCTTAATAA
>JAYUUR010000382.1:0-3538 GCA_043754475.1 Saprospiraceae bacterium
CAATGGCAATATCAGCAGTATGGTCACAACCCTTTCAGAGCCTAAAATCTATACTGCCGCACCCAATGAAACACCCAATATTTTACCGCAAGGAACAGCATATAAATACGACCAATTGAACCGTTTATCGGAAATGAAAGCCTTCCAAAATCTGGATGTTCCGATCAATAAATGGGGGTTAGCCTCTACTTACACAGGCAGGTACAACAACACCTTTAAATACGATGCCAATGGCAATATTCTAAGACAATTAAGAGCCGATGCCAACGGCACTGTCATAGACTCTTTGACCTATAAATATGCAAAAGATGCCACAGGACACACCAAACAAAACCGTTTATACAATGTAAACGACAAGGTCAATTCAACAGCATTTACCGATGATATTGATGACCAAGTACCCGTCCTTGGCTACCCAAATAATTACAGCTATGATGCCATCGGCAATTTGTCAAAAGATAGACAGGAAGAAATTGACACCATTCACTGGACAGTGTATGGTAAAATTAAAATTATCACCCGCAAAACAGGCAGTTTAAAATCAGATTTAGAATTTAATTATGATGCCAGTGGCAACCGTATTGCTAAAATTGAAAAACCACGAGATGCCAGTGGCATAAAACCACAAAGCGCGTGGAAAACAACGTATTACGCCCGTGATGGACAAGGTAATGTGATGGGTAATTATCTATTGACCAATATTTCAGCAGCACCCAGTTTTAAACTAACAGAGCGTAATTTATATGGTAGTAGCCGTTTGGGAAGTGATTATACCGAAGTGAGCTTAATAGCAACAGCCAAAACAAACCCATATAATAGAACGCTTGGGAATAAGCGTTTTGAGGGGAGTAATCATTTGGGGAATGTTTTAGCAACCTTTTCGGATAGAAAAATTCCACGAGATGATATCAGCGATGGAGTGATTGACTATTTTCAAGTGGATGTGTTGAGTGCTAATGATTATAGCCCTTTTGGGGTTATTTTGGATGGAAGAACTTTTGGGGTTTTAGAGAGGTATGGGTTTAATGGAAAAGAGAAGGATGACGAAGTTAAAGGAAGGGGCGATTGTTATGACTTTGGTGCAAGGATGTTAGATTCAAGGTTAGGTAGGTTTTTAAGTCTTGATGGCTTATATAAGAATATGCCATTCCAATCACCATATTCTTTTGCTGGTAATATTCCTATTAGTGCTATTGATTTAAATGGAGATTTACTATATGTTGTTATAAAGGGGAAAAGTTACGATATAAACGCTAAAGAAGCTTCTGGATTTAGGGAAACATCGGGTTACAATACCTTAATCAAAACCCCTTCAGGAAAAGCCTTAATAGAAAAGTATGCGGCTTCTAATAAAACAGATATTTACTTGACAGAAGGAACTACTTCAAAAGTAAATGCGCAAGCACAAACATCTGGTGCCTATAATAAACAAGAAGGAATAGCTATGGGATTTAAAAATCCCGGAGGAGCTTTTGATGGTTTTTTAACAGAGACTACTGGTAAGGAAGTTTATTTAGTCACGTTGAATTCTGCTTCACTTGTGAATGATGATACGTATGAAGACGCAGCTGTACTATTTCACGAAATTAAAGCTCATGTAGATTTAGACAAAGTAGTTCAAAACAAGGTGACAGCAGAATTGAAAAAGAATCCAGTAGGCGATAAAACAAAATTGACAGATAAAGTTTCACATGAAGATGAATATGGTTCCTATAATTCTGGGTACAATGGAAGCATACTAAAAACACCGAGTCCAGCTGCTACTATAAAAAAGGAATTAACTGATTTAGAAAGTTTAGAAAACTTTCCTGTAAAATTACGTGAAATGTTTTATGAAAAAAGCAGTATAAAAAACGATAATACAACGGTTGTATTACCAGTTAAAAAATAAAAACCGCTCGGCACATATCTTCCTGCTACCAATCAAGTGCGGTGCTCGTGAGGAATTCTATTCCGATACGTACTATTTTTTTGCGTCTCTGACGCCCGTAAGGAATTTTAAAGTATTGAAAATCAATTAAATACGCTTAAATACTGAGGGGGTATCTTGCTTTTTTGTCATTGAGAAGAAATCTCGCCGTCCCGTTTTACCTATTACGCGGCATCGAGATTCCTTCTCAATGACAAAAAGGCAAGACAACAGCCAAAGCAGGAATTGCTGACCTAAGTGAAAACGTTGCAGAAAGTGTTGAAAATAAATGTAGTATAGCCTTTTTACCCCTCAGTATTTTTACTAAAAAAAATCAAAAATGGGCAATTTGGGGCTTTTTTAGTGAAAATACTGAGGGGTCTATTTTACCGAATATCAATTATTTACAACCGAATTATAGGTGAATATAACCGAATATCAATTGATGTGAAAGATTTGTTTCTATTTATATGAATTTGTAGTTAAGATTCATCAGCAAGCCTTAAATAACCAACTTACGATAACAATCATTTTTTATTCACATCCAAAATTTATTTATCATGAAAGCCCTATTCTACAATTTCCCCCCTTTATTCAAAGGTTTTTGTCTGCTCATTTTTTTGTTTATTGCGGGTACTTGTTTTGCCCAAAACGACCTACCCCGAAACTTTGAACAACTGACACGTGAGAAGTTTAACCAGCAAAAGCCAGAAGTTCTTTTCCCTCAATTCTTAGAGATGGAAAAACAAGAATGGTATCGCCTTCGCGATTTACGGCTTAATCCATCAACCCTTTATATACCCAAACCGACTGGAAAGCCTTGTGAAAATGGGGATTTTGAATCGGGTACTTGTTCGGGTTGGCAATGTGCTTATGGGAGTGTAATTTGGAGTGGCGGGGTCACACCTTCCACATTTACTGCAACGCCCGCTTGCCAATCGGGTTCAATTAGCGTTCCAACAGCTAGACAAACACCCGTTTCAGGTGCTGGAAATGACCCTACTACCAACGCCTTTCCTTTACTCCCACCAGGGGGTGCAACGACAGCTATGAGGATTGGAAACTCCGCCAATGGTAGTGGGGCTGAATTAATTTCTAAAACTTTTGTTGTGACCGCAAGTGAGGCGACCATTAAGTTTCAGTACGCCGTTGTCTTTCATTATTATCCTCATCCACCTAACCTACAACCTACATTTTGGGTAAGAGTGACAAACTTTACAACGGGTGCGCTCATTCCAAATGTTGTTAATTTGGGTAGTGGTATTATTGGTGACAAAGTTATAAATTCTGCTACCGATCCTTGGTTTCTACCAATTGGTAATGCTGCTGTAAAGTACAAACCTTGGGCTTGTGCTCAAATAGATTTGAGTGGTCAAATCGGACAAACTGTTACCATTGAACTGATTAACCAAGACTGTGCGCCAGGTCTGGATTTTGGCTATACCTACGTGGATAATTTTTGTGGCTCTTGCGAAGCCGCACCAAAAGACAGTATGCGCCTCTGTTGCCCACCACCTGCTCAAAATTTAGTGACGAATGGTGGTTTTGGGCTTACGCCATTAGGCACAGGTTTCACGAGTTCTTATACTTCTGATTTTACGCTGCCTGCTTTTTCTTCCGTTTGGACAG
>JAYUUR010000383.1:0-10681 GCA_043754475.1 Saprospiraceae bacterium
GATACCAGGTTGAGTCGTTTGTTTGGGCATGTTTTTGCCAAAATTACTACTCGGCGGACGGCTTGAATTACGACTATTTTGATTTACCCGTGCTTCCAACAAATTAATAGTCAAAACAGACACCTTAGTTGTAAAGGATTTGGACTCCTCCGCTGTTTATAAATTGAGACCAACTAATAACCCATACTTCTACACCCGAGACTGGTGTAAAACCCTCAATAATTCAACAAGACGCATAAGTGGCAGAGAATTGGGCGGTGGTATTGATTACTGCTATAGCTATTTTGTGGGTGCAGGTATTGGTTTATACAGTTCTTATAGTTGCAGTTTTACGCCTGACGATAGAAATTTAATTTATTTCAAAAAAGGCACTGAAGAATGGGGGTCTCTTATTAATTTTCCAACCTTTTTATTCACACCCACCCTACCCGATTTTAAAATAACACTCTACCCAAACCCCGCTACCGATAGGCTCACTATCGAAAGCGAAACCCTTTTCAATGATATTAAAATTACCTCTTTTGAAGGCAAAACAGTGTATGAAGAAAAAGATATGAATGCCTTGCAACACACGATGAAATTGAACAATATGCCCAATGGTTTGTACTTTTTAGAGCTTTATAAGGGCAAAATACTGAGGGGGGTCAAAAAATTTGTTGTTCAGCATTGATAAACAATAGCGTTGCAGTGCATCCTTGCCACTGATAATGCTGCTCATATTTAAAGAAATTGATTGATTAGGGCTACCGATATTATGCACCTCTGGTGCAATTGGAGAGTTTTTACTGAGGGGGTGCCTCTTTTGCTATTTTGTAATGTTGGAAACAGTTTATTTATATTAAAACTATTCTTCGCTCGGTCCATCCAACCGATTTAAAAAATTAGTAGGCGACACCACTTTTTTATTAATATCTTTTTCCACCCGTTTCCGCGCCGTGCCTGCGCTTTGACCGCCTCGAATGGCTGCATCGTGATTTTCATTGAAGCCTTGAGCATCCATATCTACTGTCATGCTGCGGGTAATTTCTTCTCCCAATGCGGTAAAGATGAGTTCTAAGGGGGTCATGTGGTCGCGGAGGTTATGCGTGGGTTTGGTCAATCCTTTGAGGGCTTTATGTTCTGATGGAGTGATGCCGAACGTGCCTTTGGCGATGACCGCCGTTAGAATCGAATACTCTTGACCCTCTTTTACATTGCGTTTTTTCCATTCATCGGTCAACTGTTTGCGCGTATCTATAGTTTGAATGCGATTAGTAATCCATTCGTCAGTATGCCCTTTGGCTTTATAAATAGCCCGAAGTCTATCGAAGCCCAATTCAGGGTCTTGCAATTCATCTATCTCCCGCTTTCCTACTTGTGCCAACCACAATTTCAGTGGCTCTGCTTTAGGCGAAGGTACAGACATGATGATACGCAGCACCCCCTCAGTATTGGCGCAATCTGTTTTATAATTTTTACCATCAGCAGTGGACAGCATTTTCAGTTGCTGACAGATTGTCAGCAACTGGGATTCTCTTTTTTTAAGAGTTGCCCAATAATTACGGGGTTCTACACTATCCGTCAATGCACCAATCACATCAACGACTGAGAAGTACCATTCCTCATTGTGCCAAATCTTGCGGATAGGTTTAGTTTCAAATAGGGTTAATTTATTGTTTTCCATGTATGAATTTATTTATAAACTATTGATTATGAATGTGTTGTAAAGGTAAATTACTTTTCAAACAAATTGTATTTTTTTGTAAAAAAAGTTTTGATACTGATATTATGGAGCATTTTACTGAGGGGGGTATCTTTTAAATTAAAGAGTCCAGCGGACTTATACGTTTGTAGTAGGAAGATATAAAGGTTTTCGACGAGCCCTGCGGACTCGCACTGTATTAAGTTCGAGTCCGCTGGACTCGAGGAAAACGTGCCATGTAAGTTCTACAAACGTGTGAGTCCGCTGGACTCTTTAGGAGGCGAATTACTGAGGGGGTCTCCCCTATTTCCCCTTCGCCATAGACAAAGCCTTTGTCGTGATATAATATTTCAAAAGCATATTCGGCACTTCCCAATCGGGCAGATTATTCACCACTTGGTATTTTAAAAAACGCTCCATCACTTCTCCAAAATGGGCTTCGTGACCAGTTCGATAGGTGTCGGGAATCTGTACCAACCATTCATCGCCTTGTTTTTTTAAGCTGATATTGGGGTATTTGGTTTTCAAGCGGTCAAAGGTTGTATTGAGTTCGGGTTCAGTTAAATTCAAGGGTTTTATGTAGAGTTGCGGTGTATAATTTTCTGCTTTGCCTTGCCTGATTTCAAGATTGGCTTTGGTGCCGCGCATGATGGAATAATGGGTATCGCCGCCTTCGGGTGCGCTATAATTCCACAAAACCCGTACTTTGGCATGAACGCCGCGCAAACTGAAATTGATTTCACCGTTTGAATATATATTCAATGTGGTATCGTTCACGACATCTTTTTGTAAATATTCGGGAAAGTTCCATAAGCCTGTAATGGCACTGAATTGAGAGCGATTCATAGTCGTAGCCCATCGTTTGGCGGATGAAATTGTAGCATCTTTAATAGCCAAAGGCGTTTCAGGAAAGCAAGCCCATTGCACCAAATCCACCAAATGCGTTGTGACATCTACCACACCTTCGCCTTGTTGCGCCACATCCATAAACCAAGCCGGACGTTTGAGTGGACTACCTGAAACATACTTGAAAAAATGATGTATGCTTTCCTTTATGACTGAGGGGTTGTCCGCTGTGCCTTTTTCTAAGCTGCCAAATATAGCGGGTAATTGAGATAATTCTTTTTGCAAGACCGTCGTAATTTCAGAGCGTTCAGTCATGATGTCATAGAGCAAAACGTTGTTTTTCTTAGCGGTTTCAAAGGCTTTTTTCAATTGTTCATAGCCTTTCATGTCTATGCACATCGGTTTGTCCGCTAAGACATTCATGCCTGATTCTAATGTTTTGAGAATATACTCCGTCTTTTTCGCATTATTCCCCGACATGACCACGACGCTGCCTTTCTTTTCAGCAATCATTTTAGAGAAAAAATCATCGCCTTTATAGACTTTCTCCTGCCAACGCGTTGGGTTTTGAGGGCGTGTATTATAATTGTCAATGCGTTTAAGATGGTCTTCAACATCTTGACCTACGGGTGCATAAACATTCACAATCGGTGCTACATTACTGAACATATTTTTCTGAACCAAAGCCGCATGAAAATGCCCCGGGTCGAGTGTGATAAGCTGCACTGGTTTTTGAGCATATTTTTTCACATTATCATAATTGAGTTCTTGATTTTTACCAATAGCATAAGTAATACCGCCTAAAATATGCTTTAAAAATATATCGTCCACATAATCCGCAATATTATGTCCACCAGCCGTGTAGAAACAACGTCCGCCTTCAAACGCGTGATACCAAGCAAAAGGATAGTTTTGAGTATGTCTATCGCTTTTAAAAGTGGTGGCATCGAGTACAGCCACAACTTTTAGATTTGGATTGGGCTTGCCGAAATAATACCATTCATCCCAATGTTTCCACGCTTTGGGCATGTGTTTGGTTGACGGATGAGTAGGGTCTGTTATCTTCACAATCGCATTTTGCTGAGGGGTATGCCAAACAAAAGTGCCACCCATCAAATCACTGAACCATTTCCAATTGCGCTCAATCCCCGTAGCCGCATGTACGCCCACGACACCACCGCCCGAGCGGACATAGCGTTGAAAAGCTGCCTCTTGATCCGCATCAAAAATGTCTTGATTGGCACTCAATAAGACGATGGCACTGTACTTTTTTAAAATATCGTCCTTGAAAAGTGCTGCATCTTCTGAGGTATCGGCTTTAATCCCGTTTTTTTCACAAATCGCTTTCACCGCCGCTTTACCCGCTTCGATGGATTCATGGCGATAAGCCCAAACCGGGTTTTTAGTGAAAATTAAGACTTGCTTGGTGGTTCTTGTTTTTTGTGCGATGAGGGTTGAAGATATGAGGAAAGAGAGTAGGAGTAGTTTAGTTTTTAACATAGGTGGTTTTTTATATTTTTTGAATTGTTGTCTTTATTTTCTTATTTTTGTAGAAAATACTTATAAATGGATAATTACGCAGATTATATTGAAATTAATCCTGAAATTAGATTTGGCAAACCTTGTATAAAGGGTACGCGCATTACAGTCTATGATGTATTAGGCTGGTTGGCTGCTGATATGACTTACGCTCAAATCATTAAAGATTTCCCCGAACTCAATGGACTTCAAATTCGAGCATGTTTGGCTTATGCCGCTCAAAAAGAACGTAAAGCCCATATTGCTGCATGAAACTTCTTTTCGATGCCAATATCTCTTTTCGGATTGTCAAAAAACTTAAAAAAGACTTTCCAAATTGCCTTCACATTAGCCAAAGTGGTTTGAATATACCTATAACAGATCGAATGATATGGCAATTTGCTAAAAGCAATTCTTTTATTATCGTCACTTACGATGAAGATTTTTATGAACTATCCAATCTATATGGTTCCCCACCAAAAGTTATTTGGTTGCGATTTGGTACTCCTCCTACGGAGATTGTAGTCCAAAAAATATTGAAACACAAAGCTGAAATTGAAAACCTTTCCTTTGATTCTAATATTGATTTACTTGAAGTTTACTAAATGGGATAAAAATTATCGACTTTTTTTCACACACCCTCATTAGGCATTTCATCATTCTGCTTCGGATACCGAATACCCTTGCGCCACCGCTTATACCATTTGAATTCATCTAAAGTCAATAATAAATATAGAGCTATTGCCGAAATAACAGCAATACCATATAAATGATAACCGACTGCTACACCCACTGCGGCAGTTGCCCAAACAGTGGCAGCAGTGGTCAGACCAATCACGCGCTGTTGTGTTTTATCTTGAAAAATTAAGCCCGCACCGAGGAATCCTACACCTGTAATGATACTCGATGCCATGCGAGAAGCACCGCTTGCATCCATGAGATTAGTGCCAATAATCGTGAACATGGCTGCGCCCATACAGACGGCGGCATACGTCCGAATACCTGCACCCAGCCGATTTCGCTCCCGCTCAAAGCCAATACAACCGCCGAGAAAAAAGGCGCATAAAATCTGTAAAGCGACAAGTCCTTGATGTGTCCAATCCATAATAATAGGTAATGGGTGATTAGTAATGAGTAATGAAACCGTCTATTTTCAAGATAAAAGTAGGGCTTAACGGTCTAATATCTATAATCTAACAATCTAAAATCTATTTAATAGCATACTGCGCACGTTGTGGACGAGACAACATTGCGTTCGCTTCTGCATCGTCTTTAAATTGCTCAGTTGTCGGATTCCAATAGATTTTTCTTTTCAATTTCATAGCAATATGATGAACCAAACACGCTGAACAAGCGCGATGCGCTACTTCAACAGGTGCAATCGGCTGTTTATGCGATTTAATGCTCTCCAACCAATTGCCGTGATGGTCTTCACTGACCGGCAAATGGATTTCATTGGGCCCGATGACGGATGTTAATATTTTAGGGTTACTGGCTTCAAGCGGCTTGGGTGCTTTAGGGTCAATTGGGTCGGTTGACGTAACGCGATAGTTGCCGCGCGTGACGAATATCCACCCCTCAGTACCTTCGAACTTGACACCGTTGGGTAGCTCATTGCTGACCACCATTTTTACGCCATTCTCATACAAGGCTTCGGTTGTAAAAATGCCATGTACGTTCCACAAACCTTTAGTAGGGAAATCCGCTTTACCCCATATTTCAACGGGTCCTGTCAACTCTGTACCCATGCCCCAATGCGCCGAATCAATATGGTGCGCGCCCCAACCTGTAATCATACCTGCGCCAAACTGCTCGCAACGCAACCAGCCTGGACGGTCATAACCTGATTGCGGATGAACGCGTTTTTCAGTGTAATATACTGAGGGGGTCGAGCCAAGCCACATATCATAATTGAAACCTTTAGGAATCGGCATTTCTGCTTCTTCATTGCCCGATGGGTCGCCCGGTAAGCCGACATAAACGGTTTTTAACTGCCCGATACGCCCATTCCGCACTAATTCAGCAGCATATCTAAACTGTGGAGAAGACCGTTGCTGACTGCCAATTTGAAAAATTACATCTGTTTTTTTAACCACATTGCTCAAAGCTCTGCCTTCTGCAATGGTCAATGAAGCAGGTTTTTGCATATAAATATGCTTTCCTGCGCGCGCCGCATCCATGCCTATGAGTGAATGCCAATGGTCGGGCGTACTGATTAGAACAGCGTCAATATCTTTATTTTTAAGCAAATCATGGTAATCTTGATAGATTTTGACACCTTTATATGCTTTGTTTAATTTTTTTGTATAATAATCTTCAACTAAAGTTTTAGCCTCCCCTACCCTTTTCAAATCTACATCACAAACGCCGATGATGCGGGCATTGTCGTATTTCCAAACGCCCGGCATATCGTGCGTACGAGAGATACGCCCTGTACCTATCGCGCCAATATTAATGCGGTTGCTGGGTGCATTTTTTCCAAAAACGGAAGACGGCACGATGGTCGGCAAGCCACTCCATGCGAAAGCTGTTACAGCGGATGCTTTTATAGAGGTTTCGAGAAACTCTCTACGGCTAATGGTGGATTTATCATTCTTTTTCATGATTTATAATTATTTTTTAATCATTATTGGTTAATTGTTATCTATTATAATTGTTCTAAAAGATTTCGTTTTAAGTATAAAACATTGATTTTCCCCCAAGGGATGCCTTCGGCTGAATAAGTTGCAATATTTAGCGTATTAGGTTTAGTAAGCGGTATTTTGTTTTTGCAAAAAACAAAATACCGCTTACTAAACCCTTGCACGAAACAATTTTATCAAAAATACTGAGGGGGATAAATATGAGTAATAGGTAATCATAATTTCAACAAATTACCCATTGCCTATTACCCATTGCCTATGGATTTTGCTATCCCCAATTCCAACCCCCTCAGTTCAGCCAGTCCGCGCAAGCGTCCAATAGCTGAATAGCCCGGGTAGGAAGTGCTTTTATTCAAATCATCGAGCATTTGATGCCCATGGTCGGGGCGCATCGGGATGCTCGTAACCAGTTCACCTTGATCGATGCGGCGTTGATGCTCCTTGACAAAGGCTTTCACCACAGCGTACATATCCACATCGCCTGTCAAGTGGTCGGCTTCGTAGAAATTCCATTCAGTGCCTTCGCGTTTTGTAGAACGAAGATGAGCAAAATGTATCCGATGCCCCCAACGCTCAACCATACCAGCCAAATCATTGTCGGCTCGTACACCAAACGAACCTGTGCAAAATGTCACCCCATTCGCTTTCACATCGCAGGCTTTCATGAGCTGCTCCAAGTCCCCCTCAGTACTGAACACGCGCGGCAAGCCCAAAAGCGGACGCGGCGGATCGTCGGGATGAATGCACAAACGCAGCCCAAGCTCTTCTGCTAATGGCGCAACCTGTTGTATAAAATAATGCAAATGCTCCCTTAATTTATCGGCATTAATATTTTTATAAGTATCTAAATATTCTTGAAAATGAGAGAGTTGAAAACTTTCCTCTGCACCGGGCAAACCGAGGAGAACTGTCTCTGAGAGCTTTTTGATTTGTTCGGCAGTCATTGAAGCGAATTTCTCTTTGGCTTTCTCTTGGATTTCAGTTGTGTAATCAATTTCAGCATTCGGTCTTTTTAAAATACACAAGTCAAATATAGCAAAATCCAACCAAACAAACCGCAATGCCAACGAGCCATCAGCCATCGGATAATACAAATCCGTTCGCGACCAATCCAGCACGGGCATAAAATTGTAGCAAACCGTTTGCACACCGCAAGCCGCCAAATTGCGCAACGATTGTTTATAGTTGTCAATATACATATCGCGCGAGAGCAATCCTTTTTTGATGTCTTCATGGACAGGTAAACTCTCTACGACCGCCCAATCTAAAGGTGAAAAACGGTCATTATCCGCTTCAATTAAGGCTTTTCGCTTAATAATTTCTTCTAAAGTCCATACATCGCCAACGGCAACGTGGTGTAAAGCAGTTACAATACCTGAGCAGCCCGCTTGCCGAATATCCATCAGCGAAACAGGGTCTTTAGGTCCGAACCAACGCATTGTTTGTTGAAAAAACATAAGTTAATGATGAATTATAAATGATGAACGATGAATGTGAGATACATCCACTGCTCAAAACGGTTGATAATAATTAGTTTTTTTCTTTAAGTTTTTTGTAAAAAATAGTCTTTTATCGTAATAAATACAAAAAATACTGAGGGGGTAAAACACATTTTATTCAATCACCTCATAAATAGTAATCGGTTTTGATTTATTTTTAACCGTAATATCGCCAACAACTTTACAATTAAATGAGTGTTTGACTTTTTCATAGATTGCTTTACTGATGACGATTTGTCCGGGTTGGGCAGCAGATTGTAGGCGTTGTGAAGTATTGACCACATCGCCGATGACTGTAAAATCCAACCTTTTGAGCGCGGCGGAACCAATATTGCCTGAAATCATTTCACCTGAATTGATGCCAATAGAGACTTTGGGTAGGAAAGTTTCTTTCTCCAATTTTTCTTCTTTCTGCATTTCAATGGCTTTATGAACAGCAATGGAGGCTTCAATGGCTCTATCCAAATGAAAATCGCCTCTGAAAACCGCCATGACTGCATCGCCTAAAAATTTGTCGATATAACCGCCGTGAGCGATGATTTCTTTTACCATCAAATCAAAATATTTATTGATGAGATTGACGACAAAATTAGCCGATTCTTTTTCTGAAATAGCGGTGAAGCCACAAATGTCCATAAAAACGACAGTGGCTTCAACTGTTTCATTCACCATTAAAGCTGATTCATATTCCGTGCGGGTCATAAACTGAAGAACACTATCGTCCACATACATCCGCAGGATATTATTTTCCTTGATGGCTTTAATGGTTTCTCTGATTTGAGTGACATATTTGAGAGTTTTCAAGAGCGTTAATTCTAAATCTGCAAATTGAATAGGTTTGCAAATAAAATCAAAAGCCCCTCTATTCATTGCCACACGAATATTATCCATATCGCCATAAGCCGATACAATTACGGCTTTGAGCAATGGATTTTTTTCATTCAATTTCACCAATAGCGTCAACCCATCCATGATGGGCATATTAATATCACTGAAAACGATTTCAACATCAGGATTCAGATCGAGTTTTTCTAAGGCGTCTTTACCATTTTGTGCGAAAACAAATTCATACTCTTGCTCGCGTATCTGCCGTCGGAATTTCTGTCGGATGAGTTGTTCAAAGTCATTTTCATCATCCACTATCATAATTTTGGACTTCATATTAAGGTCGTTAACTTCTCTTTAAGGGAATTAAAATCTAAGGGTTTGTTTAAAAAATCGTCCGCCCCTAAACGCATGGCTTGGTCGTAGTTTTCTTTATCGCCATAAGCAGTTATCATCATGATGATAGGCGGTGGCACGGGTGTATTCAATCTAATACGGCGCAATAATTCTAATCCGCTCATGCCTGGCATATTGATGTCAGAGAGAATCAAAACGGCTTCGTGGTCATGTTCTTTGAGGAAAACCAATGCCTCTTCGCCTGAATATTTGAATGAGAAATCGAATACGCCTTCGCGGATTTCACGCCGAAACCGCTGCTGGAATAGTGATGTAATGTCTTGTTCATCATCAACGACTAATATTTTCATCTGTTTTTTAGTTTTATCAAAGATAAGGTAATTTGATTATAAACTCGGTATATTCTCCTTCTTTTGTTTCAATTTCTATGGTGCCACCATGTCCTTTGGTTATAATATCATAGCTGATTGATAAGCCCAAACCCGTTCCCTGCCCGGTTGGTTTCGTCGTAAAAAAAGGTTGGAAAACTTTAGCTTTCACGCTGTCGGGCATCCCTGTACCGTTGTCTTTTACACGTATTTCAATAAGCCCCCCAACCCCCAAAGGGGGAGCCAAGTAGCGGGTACTCACCGTTACAGTCGGGACGTAAGATTCGTTATTTAGGCGTGATAAGGCTGACACTTCCTGCTCCCCCTTTGGGGGTTGGGGGGCTTTTATCGCATAAAAGGCATTATTAAATAAATTTAGTAGTACGCGACCAATATCTTGCGGAATAACGTCGATTTTACTGAGGGGGGTCTCAAAATGTGTTTCCATGAGGGCATTAAAATCTTTATCTTTTGCTCTTAAACCATGATAGCTCAATCTTAGATATTCATCCGCCAAAGCATTAATATCCGTCAGTACTTTCACTCCTGTGCTCTTGCGCGAATGTTCAAGCATCCCTTTCACAATACTACTTGCCCGCTTGCCGTGGTGGTTTATTTTCTCTTGATTTGAAGATAAATCAGCCATTAATTCATTGACATAATCCTTATCAACGGCTTCCTTATTCATTTCTTCATTCATTTCATTAACTAAGTCCACGCTCAATTCCGAGAAATTATTGACAAAATTCAAGGGATTTTGTATTTCATGAGCGATACCTGCGGTGAGTTCACCGAGTGAGGCGAGCTTTTCGGATTGGATGAGTTGGGCTTGGGTGGCTTTCAATATATTTAAAGACTGATTCAATTCAGCCGTCCGTTCTGTCACTTGTTTTTCAAGTATTTCATTTTGAGTAGCGAGTATGTATTGTTTTTCTTGTTCGTGTT
>JAYUUR010000384.1:0-3511 GCA_043754475.1 Saprospiraceae bacterium
ATTTATTGGCGGCGTAATCGGACCCGGCGGTAAAATCATTCAAGAAATGCAACGTGTCACAGGCACAACTATTACCATCGAAGAAAAAGAAGGCAAAGGCTATATCAGCGTTTTTGCACCTGATAGAGATGCTATTGATAAGGCGATTGTGATGATCAATGCTATCATTTATGACCCTCAAGTAGGCGATGTACACACAGGTACAGTTGCAACGGTTATGCCTTATGGCGTATTCATTGATTTTAAAGGTAATAAAAGTGGTTTGTTGCACGTCTCTGAAATGTCGTGGAGCAGAATTGATAACGTAGAAGAAGCCTTTAAAGAAGGTGATGAAGTTCAATTCAAAATCATCGATATTGATAAAAGATCAGGCAAATTGCGTCTTTCTCGCAAAGCTGTTCTGCCTTCTCCAAATGGCGAGCCTTATGTCATGAGTGACGGCGGCGGCGGCGGTGGTGACCGAGGCGGAAGAGACGACCGTCGTGGTGGCGGAAGAGATGACCGCAGAGGCGGTGGTAGAGATGACAGACGCGATGACCGTCGTCCACCTCCAAGAAGATAATAATCAAAAAATTTGAAGGGTTAATTCTTTTAAATTAATACAAATACTAACGGCTAAATTATTGGTAATCAATAGTTTAGCCGTTTTTTATTAGTATCAATATTCATGAATTAATGAGGCTGAACTTGAAAATTGGGATTAATATCTACCCCCTCAGTATTCTGCTCTTTTTGAACGATTTTTATAGGAAATGAGAGATAAAATGTTGTACCCTCCCCTTCAACTGATTCGAACCATATCTTCCCATTGTATTTATCAACGATGTGTTTGCAGATAGCCAGACCTATTCCAGTGCCTTCATACTGAGGGGATCGGCTAAGGCGTTGGAACAAGCGGAAAATTTTATCACTGTATTCGAGTTTCATGCCGATGCCATTATCTTTTACAGTTATGAGCAAATTGCCTCCCTGAACCTGACCTATTATTTTCACATGCGGTTGTTTATTTGTAAACTTCAAAGAATTGCTAATCAAATTTTGAAAGAGTTGAGTTAAATGCAAACGGCTAATCCACAACATGGGTAAAAAGCCTTCACAATCTATAATGGCATTTTTCTCAATAATTGTACTGTGTAAATTATGTTTTACATCAGAAAGCGCCAATTTCAAAGATGTTGTATGCTTAACTTCTTGCTCATCGGAAGCCACCGTTGAATATTCCAACAAAGCAGATAATAGGCTTTCCATTCTCTTCACACCACCCACAACAAAATCCATATATTCACCCGCTTCTGGTGGTAATAATTTAGAATATCGCCTTTGAATAATATGGACAAAACTGCTGATACTTCTCAGCGGTTCTTTTAAATCATGCGCTGAAGCATAAGCAAATTGGTGCAAAATCTCATTTGATTTTTCCAAACGCTCATTTTGAAACTTGATTTCAGAATTTTTTTGCAAGAGAACTCTATTGTTTCTACCTTTTAATCTCAAATAATAAACGAGAGAAATAATGATTACTGAAAAGAAAACCAAAATTGTTCCCAACCAATAACGGTTCTGTTCTAACCGCAAAGATTGAATTTCCTTCTCACTTTTTTCAACATCAAATTTGTATTGAGCTTCTGCTAATCTCTTGGATTTTTCTTCATTGAAAAGCGAATCACCATATGAATTGGCTATTTGGAGGTAAGTGTAAGCATTTTTATAATCGCCTGATTGCTGATATACTTGAGAAAGCCCCAAATTGCTTTTTTGAATAATGTCTTTAAAACTCCTAAGCGATGCCAATTCTAAACTTTTTTTATAAGATTCAATCGCTTTGACATCATTATTGGTTTTTTTATACAGATTACCGAGTTTCAAATAGAGATTAGGATGCTCATAATAGACCAAGTGGTCTTTATAATCAAAACACCGTTTGAAATATTGCTCCGCTAATTTATACTGACCTGATTGGGCATATACATCCGCTACATAAATGAGGGTTTCAAGGATATGAGATTGATCTCCTCTTTTTTCATAGACAGCCAATGCTTCTTGATGGCGAATCAACGCCGCAGGATAATCTTTTTGAACATTTAAAATGTTGCCGTAAGCATTCAAAACACCACCCAATTCAGTTGAATCATTAATCTTCAAGGCTAAACTGTAAGCATTTTTTATGTTATCAAATGCTAATTCAAAATTATTTGATTTAGTATAAACCTTGGCAATATTCGTCAAAGTCACCAACTCTTCTCTAATATTTTTTCTCTTTTTAGCTATATCAATCGAATGTAAATAGGCATCAATGGCTTTGTCAAACTCGCCCAAGGCACCGTGTAGTGTACCTAAGCCATTGTAAGCAAATTCTACCATCTCGATATCTCCTATTTGTTGAGCTAATTCGAGTGTACGGTCATAATAATCTTTTGAGGTTTTATATTTGCCTATTTTTTTATTGATAATTGCCCAATCTATATAAATATCAAGCTTTCTGGCATCTGAAACATGGTCAATTAAATCTAAACTCTTCTTATAAAATGCTTCAGCTTCTTCTAATTTGCTATTTTCTTCATATATGCCACCTGCACTTCTATATGTTTTAAAAAGTAAAGTAGTGCTACCCAGATTTCGGGCTATTAAGATAGCTTGAGAGAGCTGATGTGCAGCTTCTGGAAAATTTTTGAAAGATTTCTCCTGTGCAGATTTTATTAAAGCAATAATTTCGGTGGAGTCTTTTTGAAAGTCAACATTGTTGCATCTTGCCTCATCAGTAGATACAAAAAATGATAAAAAAATAATCAGTAGGGATAAGTAGAAGCTGTTTGAATTTTTCATTTTAGTAGTTGACTGATTGGTAAATGCTTTAAATAAAATATGGAACTTCAAAAAATATTCCATTTTCGAAGTTCCACATGATTTTACAACATTAGTATCAGCTATTTTAAATTTTAGCTGATACTGTCACTGTCGCAACAGTTGTTGATACTACTACCGTATTTCTACGCAAGTCCTCACCGCCGCCGCCTTTCAGTTGGCAAAGCTGATTTGTCGAAAGCTTTTCAGTTTCGGTTAATAAACCTCTGAGATTGTTGATAGATTTTTTCATCTTCTTGCAAGATTTGTTTTAAAATGTGAATCAAATAATAATTAAAAAATTGAGATTTATAATAATGGCTTATCGTTTTCTTTTTGTTACTACTATAATATTTTCAAATTAAAATCATTTTCAAGTTTTAAATTTCAACAAATTTGAAGTATTGTGACTTGTGCTTTTCCTTACATTATAACTTTTTATTGCATAAAAAACGTTGATAATCAACTCATGCAGTATTTATTATTTATATCAAAATCTGTCAAAATGTTATAATAAATCATGTATTTTAATATGAAAATCTTATTCTTTCACACTTTCAACCTGCCTAAACCCTTCCAAAAAAATATGGAACCTCAAAAACATAAAGTTTTTGAAATTCCACATTAATTCAACAACATTAAATTATCAACTAAATTAAATTTTAGTTAT
>JAYUUR010000385.1:0-10595 GCA_043754475.1 Saprospiraceae bacterium
AAAGAAAGTTCCTAAACAAACAAAAACAACAACTATAACAAACAACTATAACTGTTATACTTAATTTTGTTGTTGTTGTTATATTTAATTTTACTTAATCTATTTCAAGTTTAACTTCTTGCTTTTTTTGTCCGACGATTGGGGAGTACCTCATATAGTATCGTGCACCTTTGTAGAAGAATTATCTGATGTAACTTGGATTACAAAACGTTTTTCATCATCAAATAAGTCTATTGAAGCAACATTTTGTTTTCCATAATCAGCGTTTTTCAATTTATAGTCATAAAGAAGATTTAAAAAATCACGATAGAAATTTTCAGCAATGACATTAATGTCTTGCAAATTTAAAGAATTGCTTAACTCCACTTCGGAGCAAAGAAAACTTAACCATTTTCTAATGGTTCTTATTGAATCGTCTCTTTGAGTCATGGAGCAAAAGTAATAAATTGTTTTATTAAATCATGATTAAGACAAATATAGTACTTTCACGCAGAATTTAGTGTAGTTATTAAAAGTTCTTTTGACCTAATAAAAACTTGGGTCAAGGCAAATCAAACTTGATTTGAGCCATAATTCCCTCAAATAAAAGACTCATTCTTCTTCACCATCGTCAAAATAGTAGCCAACGCCACGGTTTCATTGGTTTCATCATAGACCTCGACTTGCCATTTGACGATACCTTTCGGAATATCTTCTGCGCTTTTCAATTCCTGTTCTATTTTTTCTTTCACCGTCAGCCTGACGCCGATGGTCATGCCGGGATAAACAGGCTTCGTAAAACGGCAACTATCAATGCCATAATTTAATAAAACAGGTCCCTTTTTAGCATCCACAAACAAGCCCGCCGCTTTGGACAATATAAAATACCCATGCGCGACACGCCCTGTAAATGGTGTGCCTTCAAGAGCGGTGGCGTCCATGTGCGCATAAAAATTATCGCCTGAGACGTTGGCAAAATTGGTAATATCCGCTTCCGTTACAGTATGTTTGGCAGTGGTTAAAGTCTCGCCTATCTCCAATTCTTCAAAATATTTTCTGAAAGGATGCACTTGTTTTTCAATCTGTTTTGCCCCTATTTGATAAGATTGGGTAATAGCTGTTAAGGTGGTCGGTGAGCCTTGAATAGCCGTCCGTTGCAAATAATGCTTCACGCCGCGCACACCGCCCATCTCTTCGCCGCCGCCTGAACGCCCGGGTCCGCCATGTACTAAAAGCGGTAAAGGCGAGCCATGCCCCGTACTTTCTTTAGCACAATCTTGATTCAAAATAAGGATACGCCCATGATGACTGGCTGCACCTAAGGTAAAATCCATCGCTGTTTTATTATTCGCTGTCGTAATCGAGCAGCACAATGAGCCTTTACCCATTTTTGCTAATTCAATGGCATCGTCTAAATTTTTATAAGGCATGAGCGTACTGACGGGTCCGAATGCTTCCACTTCATGCGTATCGGTGAAGCGGAAGGGGTCAGTATTGAGCATCAGAATCGGCGGGAGAAATGAGCCTTTCTGAGCGTCAGCACCGAGCACTTTAAAATCGGTCAAGTTGCCATATATAATAGGTGTATTCTTAGAAAGCAAATCCACCTTCTCCATCACTTCTTTCACTTGCGCACGCCCAGCCATTGCACCCATGCGCACCCCCTCAGTATTGGGGTTGCCAATCGTGACTTGGGACAATTCTTTTCCTAAAGCGATTTGCACATCTTCTAACAAAGCTTCGGGTACGATGATACGCCGAATTGCGGTACATTTTTGACCACATTTTACAGTCATTTCCTTGCGGACTTCCTTGATAAATAAGCTGAATTCGGGCGTACCTGGTACTGCATCTTCACCCAAAATAGTGCAGTTCAATGAATCGGCTTCCATATTGAAAGGCACGGCTTCATTGATAATGTTGGCGTTTGATTTTAACATCCTGCCCGTACTCGCTGAACCCGTGAAAGTGACCACATCTTGCCCCGCAACATGGTCTAACAAACCTTCGGCAGAGCCACATATCAACTGCAAGGCGCCTTCGGGCAATATGCCGGACGCAATGATTTCTTTTACAACGGCTTCAGTCAAATAAGAGGTGACTGTTGCAGGTTTGACAATCGCCGCCACTCCTGCCAACCAATTGACCGCTACTTTTTCTAACATTCCCCAAATTGGAAAATTATAGGCATTGATATGCACCGCAACGCCTTGTTTGGGCACTAATATATGGTGTCCTATAAAAGTGCCGCCTTTTGAAAGCGCAACCGCTTCGCCATCAGGGCAATATGGGAGATTGGGAAATTGGCGACGCAAAGAGGCATTGGCGAATAAATTGCCGATGCCACCTTCAATATCAATCCAACTATCCGCGCGAGTCGCGCCTGAGCGATAGCTGAGTTCGTAAAATATTTCTTTTTTGGATGTTAAATGGATAGCTAATGCACGTAGCATCAATCCGCGTTCATGGAAAGTCATTTTCCGCAGCTTTTGCCCGCCTATTTTCCTTCCATATGCCAGCATCGCTTCAAAATCCAAGCCTTTGCTGCTGGCAGTGGCTATTTCTGCACCGTCGATGGCGTCATAGAGCATAGTGCCTTCGCCTTCGCCTTTTGACCATTTGCCTAAACTGTAATTTTCTAAGAAAGCCATTGTTTTTATTTTTTAACCACGAATTTTTGTTGAATTGACGAATTGCACTAATTTATGTGTTGACATTTGTAATCACCTCAAACATTTAAAATAATCAAAAGGCTCTAAGCAATCTTGACATTTATATAAGGCTTTGCAAGCTGTTGAGCCGAATTGACTGACCATGATTGTGTTTTTTGAACGGCATTGAGGGCAAGATACTGAGGGGTCTTTACCAAATAATATCCCAACGCTGGCAGTCGGTTCTACAGGTGGCGCAATACCGTAGGCTTCTAATTTTCGCTTGCCATTTTCAGACAGCCAATCGGTTGTCCAAGCAGGACTTAATACGGTTTTTATTTCAATATTATCAAAACCTGCTTGATTTAATGCCGCTTTTATATCTTTTTCAATGGTATTCATGGCAGGGCAACCTGAATAAGTAGGCGTAATGGTTACAATTATTTTACCCTCCACTTCTTCAACTTGACGGATAATGCCCAAATCAAGTACCGATAAAACAGGTACTTCGGGATCACAAACCTCTTCCAATATTTGCCAAATTTTTTCCATGTTTACCATTCACAATTAGGATACGTGCGTTGCAGATGCTGCATTTCAGCCAATATATAGCCTAAGTATTCTGTATGAATGCCGTCTTTACCACCTTTTTGCATCCATGTTTTAGTAGGAGCAGTTAATGTTGCTTCTTTCAAAACAGCTGTAACGGTTTGTTGCCAAAGGGGTTGAATAGCTATTAAATCAGGCACCATATTATATTCGAGTAATAAAATATCAGTAGCATTAGGCGTCGTCAATTCGCCCGTATATGCCCACAAATCGTTCAAAGATTGTTGTATTCTTTTATGGCTTTCTTCAGTGCCATCTCCTAACCGGATGACCCATTCGGACGACCATTTCAAGTGATAACGCGCTTCTTTCAAAGATTTTTGAGCAATAGCAGCCAATTTTTCATTGGCGCTGTGTTGTAACCCCTCTAAAAAGGGTACATGAAAAGCATCAAATAAAAACTGCCGCATAATGGTTTTGCCAAAATCCCCATTGGGCAATTCTACCAATAACACATTGCGATATGCCCGTTCATCGCGCAAATACGCCAAATCATCTTCCGTCCGATTATTGCCTTCTAATTCAGCAGCATATTGATAATAATTGCGGGCTTGCCCTATCAAATCAAGGGCAATATTGGAGAGCGCAATGTCTTGTTCCAGCGCGGGTCCATGTCCGCACCATTCCGAAAGCCGATGCCCTAATATGAGACTTGTATCGGCTAATCGCAATGTATAATCCGTTAAAGCAGCTTCAATAGTCATTTTTTTAGTTGAAAATGGAGAGTTGAAAATTGATATACCCCCTCAGTATTTAGGCTTAAATGTTAGCAATCTAATGTCTAAATATCTCCCGAAGGGATGCCTTCGGCATAAAATCTAATATCTTCTTACATGTGAGTGATTGAATCCGGTATATTATAAAACGTCGGATGCCGATAGACTTTATCTTGAGCAGGATCGAACATTTCAGCACTTTCATCGGGATTGGAAGCGTAGATATTTTTGGATTCAACTACCCAAATGCTCACGCCTTCCATGCGCCGGGTATACACATCGCGAGCATTTTCCATTGCCATTTTAGCATCTACCGCGTGTAAACTGCCGACATGTTTATGGTCTAATCCCTGCCGGCTTCTGATAAATACTTCCCAAAGGGGCGTTTCATTTTCCATTTTATTTTTATTTATTAAACAAGTAGTTAAATGACATGTTTTGATACTACGTATCAGTAAGTAATGCTTGGCAGACCAGTTATTATAAACATCTTGACTCTCCGAGTCAATAAAAGTGAGGATTCAACTGACTCGGAGAGTCAAAATGTTTATAATAACCACAGATTATAGCATTTACTGCTGACACGTGGTGTCAAAATGATTATTTTTTATACAATTTTTATTCAACACTCATCATTAATTCTCGTTTTTTACTATGCGCCATAGCTGCCTCGATCACCCATTTGCCTTCTTCATGCGCCCGACGGCGGGCATTGAGTCGAAGAGCGTTACAAGGTCCATTGCCTTTCACCACGCGCCAAAATTCATCCCAATCAATGGGTCCAAAATCATAATGCTGTGTGGCTTCATTCCATTTCAAATGAGGGTCAGGAATCGTCAAACCTAAATATTCTGCTTGCGGAACGGTGACATCAATGAATTTTTGACGCAATTCATCATTTGTAAACCGTTTGATTTTCCATTTCATAGATTGCAAAGTGTTAGGCGAATCATCGTCGGTAGGTCCAAGCATCATGAGCGTTGGCCACCACCAGCGATTGAGGGCATCTTGCGCCATTTGTTTCTGCCCTTCTGAACCTTTGCACAGTGTCATCATGATTTCGTAGCCCTGCCGTTGGTGAAAACTTTCCTCTTTACACACGCGCACCATTGCCCGCGCGTAAGGTCCATAAGAAGTTCGGCACAACGGCACTTGGTTCATAATAGCTGCACCGTCCACGAGCCAACCAATAGCACCCATATCAGCCCAAGTCAAGGTAGGATAATTGAAAATACTGGAATATTTGGCTTTGCCCGACAATAAATCATCAATCGTCTGTTGCCTTGTCGTGCCTAAAGTCTCGGCTGCACTGTATAAATACAAGCCATGTCCTGCCTCGTCTTGCACTTTTGCTAATAATGTGGCTTTCCGACGCAGCGATGGCGCGCGAGTGATCCAATTGCCTTCAGGCAGCATACCCACGATTTCTGAATGCGCATGTTGAGATATTTGTCGAATGAGAGTTTGCCGATAATTATCGGGCATCCAATCACGCGGCTCTATTTTCTCTTCGTTCGCTAATTTTTCATTAAACTTTTGCTCTAATTCTAATGCTTCCATGCTTAATTAATTTAAATATCGTTAGCCCTCTAACCCCCAAAGGGCAGGGTTGATTGGTTCTAAAAAGGTGCAGAGCACCATAATATTTTCCCCAAGGGATGCCTTTGGCAGTAGCAAATTTTATTCGTATTCTTTAAGGTGCAGAGCACCGAAACCTAATAATATTTCGGTGCGCTGCACCTTAAACGATACTTTTGGAAATGAACCTACTGCCAAAGGCATCCCTTGGGGAAAATATTTCGCAGCTCTGCTGCTTTAAAATTAGAACCAATCAACCCTGCCCTTTGGGGGTTAGGGGGCTAACGATAAATTATTAACAATTCTATTTTTATAACAAATTGAAAATCAATTTGTTATAAAAAACCTTTTACTTTAAATCAAAATCAACGACCACTTTAGGAGTGCGTGGATGCGATTGACATGTGAGTATGAAACCAGCTTCGATTTCTTCCAATTCCAACCCATAATGCACGGTCATTTCTACTTGCCCTTCCACCAATTTGGCTTTGCACGTGCAACATACGCCGCCTTTGCAAGCGTAGGGCAAATCAGCCCCATTTTTCAAAGCCTCTTCTAAAATACTTTCGCCATGATATGCCAAAGGCATGGTGATAGCCGAGCCATCTAAGCGAACGGTGACTTGGCATTGCTCATCTTTCTCAAGGGTTTCAGTGGTATTAGTCGTTGATTTTAAAGGCTTTATAGCTGCAAATAATTCAAAATGTATTTTCCGATTATCAACACCTGCTGCCATTAAAGTTTCTCTGATTTCATGCGTCATGTCTTCCGGTCCGCAGATAAAAAAATCGTCCACCTTAGGGCTATCTATCAAATGTTTTAAAAAATAATTCAATTTTTCGGCGTCAATCCGACCCCTCAGTATTGGAGCATCTGTCACCTCTTGGCTCAAAATATGATAGACCGAAAGGCGATTCATGAATTTATTTTTTAATGCTTCAATGGCTTCTTTAAAGATAATAGAGTTACGCCGTTTGTTGCCATAAATTAAAGTAAAATGGCTATTGGGTTCAGTATTTAAAACAGTTTTTAAGATAGATAAAACAGGCGTTATGCCACTGCCTGCTGCAATACCGACATATTTTTTAGCATTTTGAGCATCTGCATTCACTATAAATCTCCCTGTTGGGAGCATCGTTTCAAGCAAATCGCCTTCTTTTAATGACTCATGCACATAGTTTGAAAATTTTCCCAAATGAGCTTTTTTAATGGCTACCCTCAATTCATTTTCTAACGGACTACTACAAATTGAATAAGACCGCCGCACTTCTTCATCGCCTAAATGTGTTCGAAAAGTGAGGAATTGACCTGCTTTGTACTGAAAATCGGCACTTATTTCAGTTGGCACATCGAAGCTGACGGACACGCAATCCGCCGTTTCAGGGCGTATATTTTTTATTTTGAGTTTATGAAACATGTTTTTGTAAGCCATTCATGAGTAAACTAATAATATTTTCTTCTAAGATTTCAGGTGAAATATCCCTATCATTTTTATACCATAATTCCACCCAACGAACCGCCGAAAGAATCGTGAATAATGCCACCGACACATTGATAGGCTGCAACTCTCCTGCTGCGATTCCTGCTTCAATAATTTTCGCAAATCGCTGTTCATAATCTCTTCTTGCCTCTTTAAAAGCCGTCAAAGCATCCTCCGACAAGTGTTTCCATTCATTATTCGCTACTGAAATGCTGTCAATATCGGTGATAATAATCCGAACGTGCAGCCTAATGAGTTCTTTAATTTTTTCGACAGGCGACTTAATTTGAATTTCAATAGTATTCAGTTGTGAAATATATTCATTTGAAATTTTGAAACAAATTGCCTGCAAGATTTCATCTTTCGACTTGATATGGTTGTACATGCTCGCCGCTTCCATGCCGACTTGCTCGGCAATATCGCGCATAGTAGTAGCGGTAAAACCTTTGATTTTGAAAAGCTTTGCTGCTATTTCTATGATTTCTGCTCTTCTACTCAGTGTATTATTTTTCGACATTTTATTTTTTTAAAATCGAGACCCCCTCAGTAATTATTAGAAATTAGGTTTATAAAATAACTAAACGTTTAAAAGAGTCCAGCGGACTCACACGTTTGTAGAGATATACGAGTGAATGCCACTTCTCCCGAATCTATAGGACTCACACGTTTGTAAGAAATCCTACAAACGTGTGAGTCCTCCGGACTCGTGTTTCAACTTTAAATACATTAATTCTACAAACGTATGAGTCCGCTGGACTCGGGCTAAAACTTGAGAACAATTGAAGTTGACACAATTTAAAAAGTTCAAGTAAAAATACCCCCCAGTATTTATTTTTAAAAATTATGTACGCAAATCAGTGATACGGCTTAATTTTCCCCCTTCGCTTCTCGGAATTTCACCCAAGCCCATGATTTTTACCTTCATTGAAATACCGATATTGTCTTTAATTTTTTTTGAAAAATGCCCTTGTATTTCATTCAATTGATCTTCTGAAATGCCTTGATGTGTTTCGGCAATTTCAACTTTCACTTCCACATCGTCCATCGCTCCACTGCGCGTAACAATGAGTTGATAATTGGCACTGAGCGTTGGAATATCTTTCAGCACATGCTCCACTTGAGTATGAAAGAGATTGACACCTCTTATAATGAGCATATCGTCCGCCCTGCCTTGTATCGCGCCCATTTTGATATGGGTTCTTTTAGCTGATTTATCGTAATAAATATGGGTAATATCGTTTGTCCAATAGCGCAAAATAGGCATTGCTTGCTTGGTCAAAGTGGTGAAAACCAAGACGCCTGATTCACCTTCGGGTAGAGGTTCACCCGTGTTTTTATCCACAATTTCAGGAAAAAAATGGTCTTCCCAAACGTAGCTGCCCGTCCCTTTTTCTTCAAAATCCTCTTGAGAAACGCCCGGTCCGATGATTTCACTGAGACCATATATATTAGTAGCTGAAACGCCTAAGCCAGTTTCTACGCACTGCCGCATGGTTTCTGTCCAAGGTTCAGCACCTAAAACAGCGTATTTAAGATGGATTCTATCTTTTGAAATGTTCCGCTTTGCCAATTCTTCAGCGAGCGTTTGCGCGTAGGAAGGCGTGCAGCAAATCATCTCAGATTTAAAATCTTGCATGATGAGCAATTGACGGTCAGTCAGCCCACCTGAAACAGGGATAACCGTCATGCCCAATCGCTCCGCTCCATAATGAAGCCCCAAGCCGCCTGTAAATAAGCCATAACCATAGGCATTTTGTAGCACCATGCCCGGTTTTCCACCTGCTGCCGCCAAAGACCGCGCGACAACTTCTGAAAAAATATCAATATCGGCTTTGTTGTAACCGACCACCGTTGGTTTGCCGGTCGTACCACTTGACGCATGTAGGCGGATGACTTGCTCGCGTGGAATAGCAAAAAGTCCGAAAGGATAATTGTCTCTCAAATCATGCTTATGGGTAAATGGAATTTTATACAAATCGCCCACACCTTTAATATCAGACGGGCGAATGCCTTTTTCATCAAATTTTTGACGATAGAAAGGCACATGCTCATACACTTTAGCGACTTGGTGCCGCAGCCTTTTATTTTGTAAAGCCCTCAGTTTGTTGAGTGCTAAAGTTTCAATAGCTGGGTTGTACATCATTTATTGAAAAAAGAAGTGACGATGGTTGCTGTAATTAATTAGACATTAGAAAATAGACATTAGAAAATAGACATTAGATATTAGACCGTTTATTTATGACTACAAAGTTACATGTTTATTTTGAAACTAACAAGTGTTAGTTAGTTTAAGTTAAAAATCATGTTTTAATTTTATACTAAACATGCTAATAATGGGTTGAAATAATCGCGGAGCGATTGAATATGAATAACCTTCGATGCAATCGGAGGGTTAGTATTGTAAAGAATGGCTATAACTGCGGAGCAGTTAAATGTAAAATCGTCAGTAATAGGCAAAGTTTTACATTCAACTGCTCCGCAGTTAAGTAAATCTACTCACCCAACCCTCCGATTTCATCGAAGGTTATTCATATTCAATCGCTCCGCGATTACTTCAATCCATTGTTCGCATTGGTAGCAAATGATTAGCCCCCCCTCAGTATTAGCCGCGTTGCAGCGCAATTTTGATTTTTTATATTTCGCCGCGATGCGGCTATCGCCCACTTTATATCCATTTTTTCTACCGATATTTTGCACCTCTGGCGCATCTTCTACCGATATTTCGACTAAATGAGCAAATTAATCTACTAAATACAGTACTATGTGTTGCATAATACTAAGCAATAGCCATATCTTTGCATTATGAATACTGAAAATACAAAACAGCAAATGAGAAAAGGCGCATTAGAATTATGCGTTCTCTCAATAATAGCTACTCACGACGAGGTGTATCCTGCTGACATCAAAAAAGGATTGGAACAAGCAGGCATGGAAGTCGTGGAAGGCACATTGTACCCGATGCTCACGCGGATGAAAAACTCGGGTCATTTGGCTTACACTTGGCATGAATCCGAATTTGGACCGCCACGTAAGTACTATAAAATGACCGACATCGGCAGAGAATTTTTGAACGAACTTCGGGGGGCGTGGAATGAATTCACAGACGCCGTTGACAAGGTCGTTAATCCATAATTTTTCAATCACCTATTTACCTATAAAAAATGAACAAGGTTTTTAATATAAATCTCGGTGGTGTGCCGCTTACAATTGATGAAGATGCTTACCGCTACTTGGAAAACTACCTCCAAACGCTTCATAATCACTTCCGAAACTCGGAAGGTTATGAAGAAATCATGAGTGACATCGAAGCCCGTATCGGCGAACTTTTGAAAGAAAATATGGGCAAACGCGCCATAGCCATGATTCAAGATGTCAAAAACGCTGTCAGCGTGATGGGTACGCCTGAGGATTTTGGCGCGGCTGCTATCTCTGAAGATGAGCCTCAAAAACAGGCGAATACTGAGGGGGGTACTTCCGGCATCAAAACAGGTAAACGCCTTTTCCGCGATACTGAAAATAAAGTAGTGAGTGGCGTTTGCTCGGGTATAGCCGCGTATTTCGGTATTCAAGATGCTATTTGGG
>JAYUUR010000386.1:0-3495 GCA_043754475.1 Saprospiraceae bacterium
GGTTAACCAATGACAATATCGAGATTCATATCTCGGATGTTATTGCAAAATTCGTTTTTTTATTTGGTTTCCACAAGGCAGTGTGGTTAACGTTCAGGAGGAATCTCTCTTTACGAATGCACAAAAGAGATTCCTCCTGAATGACAAAAAAACATGTGTCACCTACCGTCTTTCAATCTTTTCTTTCAAATATTCAAACCTTTTAAAACTAAACATAGGGTTCACTTTTTCTTCTTCACTGATTAATTTGACCATCATCTCCCCTATCGCAGCACCCATTTTATAGCCATGACCTGAGCCGCCGCCGATTATCCAAACGTTGTTGGCGGTAGGTAATTTATCAATAATAAAATGCGCATCGGGTGTATTTTCATAAGTGCAAACCCTTGATTCTATCAGTGACATACCTTTATCAGAGGGAAACTGAGGGGATAAAATCGGGAAGCGGTGGTGCATAAATTGGCGGGCTTTATTGAGCCAACGGGCAATCGGCTGTCGGTCGTCGCTATCGGGATCGAAATCATCGCCGAGCACATCTTCTGCTATTTTGAAGCCTCTGCCAGCGGCATCTGAACCGGCTGCCGGGATGCCGTACATCATCACACCTTTCCAAACGCTGCTGAAATCACACCAGACGGGCGTTTTTTCTATAATATCACTGCCTTTGGGCACATTAAAATAAAAAACCTCTTGCCGTGTCGGGCGGATTAATGCGCCAATTTCTTCAGGAAATAATTTACCGAGCCAAGAGCCAGATGCCCAAACGTATTGGTCAGCTTGCAACTTTGAACCGTCTGAAAGTTGTATTTTTTCCAACTTTTCGGCTTTTATACTGAGGGGGTGTGCTGCTGCTAATTGATATGTGCCGCCTTCTTTGACGAAGCGTTCTTTTACCACATGGCAACCCATTCGGGCTAAAAGATAGCCACCATTATTTTCCAAAACGACTTGATTGATGTCTTCTAAATTAAAATAAGGGTATTTTTTAGCGGCTTCTTTTATTGAAAACTCTTCATACTTAAAATTTAAATCATTAAAATGTTGCAAAGCGGCTTTCAGTCTTGAATCATCTTGACCTATCAAATTCAAAACACCTATTGGATGAAAGATTTTCATGCCGAAATCTTTTTCATTTTCACGCCACAATTGCGCTGAGCGATGCGCCATTTCAGCATACGTTTTATCCGCATAAACGGAACGAATCACCCGCGTTTCGTCGCCTGAACTCGCTCGTGAGTTGCCTGCGCCCCACGCATCTATGAGCGTGACTTTATAGCCTTTCCTGAGGAGCATTAAAGCCGTCCATCCGCCAAATGCGCCTGCGCCTATGACAGCGATGTGTTGTTTCGTTTTGTACATGAAAGCAAATATAGAAAAAAATGAATTAAATCTGGGTCTACCGACATTTTGCGCCTCTGGCGCAATTAGGGAGAGTATTGAGTCTCGCTAATACCGAGGCTTCTTATGCCAATATCGAGGCTTCTTATGCCAATACCGAGGCTTCTTATGCCAATACCGAGACTTCTTATGCCAATACCGAGCAAATAGATAAACCAGTTGAAAGCGCATAAACTTATGCTCTCAATTTATGTTATAATATTCCACGCTACAACTATCGGGCGAATCCAGCCTAAGCCCTTAATTTCAATCATATCTCAGCATGATTTCGGTCATTGCCCTCCCCCTCAGTACTTATCTAATTTTGTCGTATTAAAAGTGATTTTGTAACAATTAAAACAAAGGAATCATGAAATTTGAAGGCAATTTGAGTACAAGAGATGTTGTTATCCGCCATTTCTTAGGCATGTTTTTAATCATCATTGGTGGCTTTTTCGGTCATTATATATCCCCTATTTTTTACGCACTTGTCGGCGTTGGTCCTTTCATCATATTTACTGCTATCTTAGGATGGTGCCCTATTTTTGAAATGATGGGCATCAATCATGTGTCTCATTCCGACCAGTGAGCAGATAATGCGATATTAGATATTTAGATATTAAACAGTTCTTATTTTATCACCATTTAAATACACTCAATTATGAACCTTGTAGCTCCTGTATCAGCCATTATGGAAAAAAGCCTTATCACCGTATCGCCTGACGACCCGGTGAAAGTAGTGAAAGACATTTTTGACACTAACAAAATCCACCACATCCCCGTTGTGCGCCAAAAAAAGATAGTCGGCATCATCAGCAAGAGCGATTTCTCTGCTTATTATGCGGGCATGAGTCGGCATTTTGAGGATAGATTTATCAATGACACCTTGCTTCAACTACATAAAGCGGAGGAAATCATGACCAAAAGATTAGCCACAGTGGAATCTACTGACCAAATAGCCGTCGTGATTGAAGTTTTTAAAGAGAATATTTTGCACGCGCTGCCGGTGGTGGACAACGACGAATTGGTGGGTATCGTGACTATACATGACATCATTAAATTGATTTCGAAAGAGAAAATCCATGATTCGGATTATAAATCCATGTCTTAGTTCTAAAATTATTACCCCTCACTCCCAAGAGGGTATTTCATCACAAAACGAATCCCTCTTGGGAATGAGGGGGTAATAAAGCTATGAAAACATTCAAAAAAATAATAGTCGGAACCGATTTTTCCGAAAATGCAGCAGTCGCTTTTCATTATGCCCACCATCTGGCAACTCGCTTGAAAGCCGAATTGCATGTGGTGAATGTGTATGAAATTCCGATTAATCCAGGCAGTCCACAATATTTAGATTATATGCCGACTTTGGATGAATTGGAAAAATCCGCTACTGCCCGCTTGGCTAATTTCGTTCGTGATACAGCGGACACAGGCAATACCGTGGTCGCCAGCCGCGTGAAAGTGACCAGCGAAACCATGATTGGCTTTCCGGCCGACCGTTTTGTTGAACTTTCCAAAGACCCCTCAGTAGATTTAATCGTGGTGGGCACGGCAGGCGAAACAGGTTGGTTAGATAAACTCTTCGGCAGCGTGGCGGTCAAAATAGCGACCGAAGCCCATTGCCCTGTGTTGATGGTGCCTAATAATGCGGATTATAAACATATTCGCCATCTACTGTATGCTGCCTCTTTTGAATCCGCTTCTCCTAAGGATATACACCTGACTTTAGATTGGACTAAGCATTTTATGGGCGATATTCATTTCGTCCATGTCAACACACCCTCTTCAAAATATACTAAAATGGATAAGCTGACTTTCCAAAAACTCTTGGAAACTGAGCATACCAAAGTGCCTTACGAAGTGAATACTATCGGTGCGGATACTATTCAACATGGTATTCAAGCCTATACTGAAGAGAATGCTATCGATATGATTGTCGCGGTGACTCGCCATCGGGGTTTTTGGGAAAGCATGACGCACAAAAGCGTTACTAAAGCATTGGCTTGGAATACCCATATCCCGATGATGATTCTACACAGCGATGACAAAGAAAAAGGAGTGTTTTAAATGTTGTTTGGGTGGAAGGAAGCGACACCTGTGCCGCTTCCTTTTCTT
>JAYUUR010000387.1:0-10524 GCA_043754475.1 Saprospiraceae bacterium
GGTAAATTTTCTTTGTTAAATAGAAAAAAGGGCGAATTGACAAGCAATTCGTCCTTTTTTTATTAAAATGTCATTGCGAGGAACGTGGCAACTGAGGGGGGTAAACTCAAATCTTAGGCAACGACCACCCGTTTTGATAATTGGCTTTAGTGAGTTTATTAGCCTCTTTATCGCCAATGATTTGCTGTTTGCTCGCATCCCAAAATATTTTACGGTTTACTCGGAAAGCAATATTGCCCAACGAAGCGTTCAACGCTGTATTTTGAGCGATGGCAATATCGCAATTCGGTTTCGCCCTTGTTTTCATACAATCCAAGAAATTTTGAGTATGAAAATCTAAGCCATTGCCGCCACCTTTTGTAAATGGCACGGCTTCCATGCGGAATCCTTTTGTTTCGTTATAAGTTTGCCTATCTTTTTCAGGAATGACTTCCCAACCGCTTCTATCCACCACAAGCGTCCCATTATTGCCGATAAAAGCTACGCCATGATCGCGTCCGTAAGGTCCGCCGTCAATGCCGTTGGCATGTTCCCAAATCATGGTATAATCATCGAATTCGTAGATGGCTTGAAGCGTATCAGGCGTTTCCATTGCATTTTCGGAGCCGACGAAATGACCACCTGATGCCATAACAGATTTAGGACCTTGCGCTTTCATGCCATGCAACGCCATATCTATGATGTGAACACCCCAATCGGTCATCAAACCGCCTGCATAATCCCAATACCAACGGAAATTGAAATGAAAACGGTTTTCATTGAAAGCGCGTTTAGGCGCAGGACCGAGCCACATATTATAGTCAACACCTGCCGGGGGCATCGAATCGGGCTTGGGCGATATCGTTTTCATCCAGCCTTGATATGCCCACGATTTGACGACCCGTATTTTACCTAATTTGCCCGACCAAACAAAGTCAATCGCATCTTGCCAATGCTTATCGCTGCGTTGCCATTGCCCGACTTGCACCACACGATTGTATTTACGTGCAGCCGCCAGCATGACATTACACTCTTCAATGGTTCTGCCCACAGGTTTTTCAACATACACATCCTTTCCTGCTTGGCAAGCATAAATCATCGGCAGCGCGTGCCAATGGTCAGGCGTAGCGATGAGCACAGCATCAATGTCTTTATTGTCCAATAATTTTCTGAAATCGCCATGAGTTGTCACCGTTTTACCTGTGGCTTTAAAGATATCACTGCTTCTTTCATCTAAAACACTTTTATCTACATCACAAAGGGCAACTATTTCGATTTCAGGCTTTTTCAGCATAGATTTAATTAAAGCATTGCCCATGCCTTTGACCCCAATAGCACCGATGCGTATTTTATCGCTGGGTGCTATGGTGCTTGTTTTGCCGAATATTCGGGAAGTGGGGAGCATACTTGCCAAAGCTGCACCGCCCGCAAGTTTTGAGGATTCATAGAGAAATGTCCGTCTTTTCATAGCCACTATTTAAGAGTTTAAAAATAAAATAATTTGATTTGAATAACGGGGTGAAGCTATGAAATTCAGATGAAAATTTTGTATAAAAAATACCCCCTCAGTATTTTACTTCAAAATAATGAAATTGTTGGTGTATTTATTCACCGGCAAGAGTAAGGATTCTTTGATAAAGATGATTGCTTACAAAGAAACGAGCATTTTGAATAAGAGCATCCATCAATGGTTTGACAGAAGGTATCAAACCTTGAGATTTAGCGCGTAGAATAATACCAAGTGTTCCCGTAACTGTTAAACCATAAGCCAATGCTACTGTTCTACCTGAATTTTCATCAATCAATAATAATTCTGCTTGTGTTTCTAAAGCTAAAGTTATCCCTTCAGCTTCGCCATAATGTAAACTATTTCTTAATTGATTGAGTAATGTCAAATCAGTACATTGTTTTACCTCTACCCAATCAGCATTTAGAATGTCAATCGCGCCAGGCAAACCTGCTCCAGCAATGACAATTTCATGATAAACGGCATGAGGAATAATGACTTTGTTGAAAATGGCTTTTATAAGTCGAAGTTCGCCAATAATTGCCAAGTTGATGATAGGTGACGTATCGCTGACAATAATCATTGGTCGCCAAAGAGTTTTTTCAAGGTTTGAATATCATTTTCAAGGTCATTTTCAGAATAGTGAATACCAATGCCTCTTTCGCTCAGAACTTTATTGAACTCAATAATACTTAAACCTGATAACCGTGCAGCACGTGGGAGCGCGAGTTTTTTCCTTTCATAAAGCCATAGAGCTATATCAATTTTCAATTCACTCGGCGAATACTGAGGGGTAGTTGCGAAAACGCTATCTGGAATATCTAATATCATAACTTTTCTTTTTTGTATTCTAATATGGGTTGTTCGGTTACAGTAGCCAAAGCTGCTAATTCCCGTTTATTTAAATTTTAACAAAAATACTCTTTTTGGCTAAGTATAACAAGTTTTAAAGGAAAATTGATGGCAACAATGGCAGTATTTATCTAATAAAAAGCCGCCTATGTAGTCAATTAAATAGCATTAATCGAATAACCAAGTACCATGTATTGCATAATACCTTACATTAAAGTTAACTTTGCATTAAATATTACTGAAAAAATAATTTTCACCATCTTTAATAAGAAAACTATGAAAGGCTATTTAATAAATCCAATCCTCATTTTGATAGAATATTGCTTATTTTTTAAATTAAATCACCCAATTTTTGTCATGAAAAAACTTTGCACGTTTATCACCATCAGCCTTTTTACACTTCACTTATTTGCTCAAGGGACTATTTCAGGTCGCATTATTGACCATGCAGGACAGCCTTTAGAGTATGCTACCGTCACTTTGCACCGCGCCAAAGATTCCGTTTTGGTGAAAGGTGCACTCAGCGATGCCTATGGAAAATACGAATTTAATGCCTTGAAAAATGGATCGTATATCGTCATGGCTTCGCAAGTCGGTTTAAAAAAAGTTTATTCGACCCCCTTCAGTATTTTAGATAATTCATTGACTGTCAATGAATTAAAGCTGACCGATGATGTCAAAACGCTTGGCACTGTTACAGTTTCTGCTCAAAAACCATTCATCGAACATCAGATTGATAAAACCGTTGTGAACGTTGAGAACAGCATCGTTGCTGCTGGTTCTACCGCTTTGGAAGTGCTTGAAAAAGCGCCGGGCGTGATTGTTGACAACGAAGGCAAAATCACTTTGCGTGGTAAGGACAATGTGCGGGTCATGGTGGACGGTAAGCCTTCGCAATTGTCGCAAGACCAGTTAGCCAATTTGCTCCGAAACACCACTGCCAATATGATTCAAAAAGTGGAAATCATCACCAATCCGTCTTCAAAATACGATGCGGCAGGCAATGCGGGTATCATCAATATTGTGATGAAAAAGAACCAATTGTATGGTTTGAATGGTCAAGTGTCAAGCACATATGGACAAGGGGTTTATTACAAAAACTTCAATAGCTTGAACCTCAATTACAGATATGCCAAATGGAATGTGTTTGGTTCATACAATTTTAATAACCGTGTAAATTTCAATGTGAATGATATTACACGCCTTTTCCGCACTAATAATGGTAAGGGAGCAGTGACTGATTCGTTTGTGCAACACGCATTTAACCTAAATCCATATATTTCACATGCTTGGCGGGGTGGCGTTGATTATAACATTTCCAATAAAACCACTATTGGCGTCTTGTTTTCAGGCAATTTTGGCAATAGAAATAATAAAGTCAAAGGATTGTCTAAAGATAATATCACTACTATCTACGCACCCGATGGCACGATCCGCTCAGAAGTGCATACCAGAACAATGGAAGAGGATAAATGGAATGAGGTGTCTGCTAATTTTAATATCAAACACACTTTTGATTCAACGGGTCGTGAAATGACGTTTGATGCCGATAGCTATTCATTTGATACAGACAATCAACAAAATTTTGATGTCTCTTCAACAGGCGAAACGAATGCCCTTCAACAAAATAATATAACGCGTAAATTTGATATAAAATCCGCTAAAGTGGATTATACGCACCCCCTCAGTAAAAAAGCCAAATTTGAGGCTGGTGCTAAGTCAAGTTATGTCAATTCGGGCAATGATATAAAATTTTACAACATCGACGGCAGTACACGCACGCTGGATATGAACATCACCAACGATTTTCAATATGATGAAAATATTAATGCCATATATGCCAGTTTGAACCATGAATTGAAAGGCGGTATTAGTTATCAAGTCGGTTTGCGTGCTGAAAATACGAATATCAAAGGTAATCAAGTGACGACTGATACGAGTTTTTCAAGGCATTATACAGACCTTTTCCCGACCGCTTTTGTCATGAAAAAATGGGGTGCTAAGGATAAACATGCTTTGAGAGTATCCTACAGCCGCCGCATAGACCGTCCGAATTATGAGGATTTGAATCCTTTTCGCGAATTTTTGGATAAATATACTTACGAGCAAGGCAATCCGAATTTGACCCCTCAGTATTCCAACAATTTTGACCTCAGTTATACATTTATGGGGGCTATGACGATTGGTGGAAATTATTCAAAAACTACTGACGCCATAACTTTCACGGTGAAACAAAATGATGCTTTAAAACAATCTTTTGTTACCAAACAAAATGTTGCTACGCTTCAAAATTATGGTTTCAATTTAAATATGCCAGTGCCTATTAAAAAATGGTGGAATGTGAATGCGAGTGCTAATTTCTTCGTCAATCGCTATCAAGGTGAGTTTTTAGGGTCTAATTTGGATTTAAAAATCCCTGTTTTGAACTTGAATATTCAAAATCGCTTTACAATGCCTAAGGATTGGTCGGCTGAGTTAAGTGGCTGGTATGTTTCAAGAGCTTCGCAAGGCTTATTCATTGGCGAGCCGATGTATGCTATCAATGCCGGTATTTCCAAGCAATTATTGGATAAAAAACTGACTTTGCGCTTAAATGCTCAGGATATTTTCAGAACTCAAAAATTCAGTGGTAGTCAGAAATATCAAAATTTGGATATTAAAGTCAGCAGCCGTTTTGAAAGCCAACAAGTGCGTTTGACAGCGAGTTACCGCTTCGGCAATCAGAAAGTACAACAAGCGCGCAGAAGAAATGGAGGGGCAGATGATGAGAAAAATCGCATTCAAAAAAACGGTTAATTTATTATTGATGCTACAGACAATGCGCCGGAGGTGCATAATATCGGTAGTTAAAAAATAGAATTATGACATTAAAAATCTTTTCTATCAGATTGATTTTGCTTTTAGCAATGTTCTCAATATTAGGGAACATCCTAATAGCTCAATCTAAAAGTGATTCTATAGCCAATAAAGCGTTGTATAATGAAATCGCTCAAATGGATAGCATTTTATTTGAGGCTTACAATACTCAGAATATCGAAAAGCTGAAAACGTTGTTTACCGAAGACCTTGAATGGTATCAAGACAATGGTGGATTATTGTCATATCAAACGGTCATCACGAATTTTAAAGCCATATTTGACCGATATAAAAGCCTCAATACGCCTATTCGGAGAGACCTTGTTCAAGGCAGCCTTGAAGTGCATCCGATTAAAGGCTATGGAGCTATTCATATTGGCAAACACACGTTTTGCCATTGGGAAAATGGTAAAAATGACTGTGGCACGTTCAAATTTTTGATGATTTGGCAGAAAAAAGATGGTATGTGGAAAGTTTCGAGGGTGGTCAGCTATGACCACTAAATCAAGTGGCCTAAAATTTGTATAATTAAAGTTTTTCATACTAATTTGCCGAAATACTGAGGGGGTGTCATGCCGTCTCAGTATTTTTGTTTAGAAGATAATTGTCCAAAAAATAAATTCGTTTTCTTTATAAAAGGCTTTTAATTTTGTATGAAATAAACTGTCGTTTAAATAATTATAAAATGGAAAAATTAAGAATCATTTACAATTATAGAGGTAATGGGATTGGCTTTGAAATAAAATGGAGAGACCAATTAGACCTTAAAAAAAATTTCCCTACTGCTCAGCCAGCAGAAGGAATTTTTATTCAATATGACATAAAAAGTGATTTTGTGAATTACCATCCAAATTTAGAAACCTATGTTTTACCCGCCTTAGTTGGTTTTTTAAATCCAGATGACTTAAAAAAAATTAGACATATAGAATTCATCAAAATGCCGGAAGGTGTTGTAACATACAAAATTGAGAATAATAATGAACCAGAGAAAACACCTGTATTTGGGTACTCACTATAAATTATGAACAAATTATACACCGATTGGGCAACAATCTACGATGAAATATATCAACAACTCTTCGATTACACCAAAGATTTCGCATTTTATGATAGCCATTTGTTGATAAAGAATCTTATACTTGGCAATCGTTTTATTGCGTTGCAGAAGCTGTTTGATTTATTGACATCATTTATAAGACACTTGTCTATTTCAAAGAAAATAGAATTTTATTAAAAATCTCTGTAATTTTGTAGAGATTTATTTTTTATAACAACTAAAATTCACATAAGATGAATAGCACAGCAAAAAAGATTTCTTCTTACAACGAATTAGAATTAAAAGGGTATTTGTTGAGTATGATTGAACGTGCTCAAGACCGATCTCAATTGTTGCTTGTTGTAGAAGCGGTTAAAGACATTTTTGAGTATGATAAAGAAGAAGATGAAGCTACTTTTTGGAGTCGTTATACACCTCAACAACGTGCGGAACTTGAAAAAGCATTTGAAGAAAGCTATTCTTCAGATGAATTTATTTCACATGAAGATATGAAAAAAAAACATGAAATATGGTTAAAGAAGTAATTTGGCGAAAAACGGCTGATAGATCATTTGACAGAATTGTTTTTTACCGTGTTGATGGCAAAACTTTAATCATATATTATTTTTTTGATACCCGTCAAAATCCCAACAAAAGACCTTTTTAACCCCTCAGTATTTTATCAAAACAGATGATAATAAAAGTTATTATTGTATTCAATATAAAATCCTTAATCATGAGTGTTTTAGAATTAAAAAGCAGTTTGCTTGAAATGATAGGAGATATTCAAAATGAAGATACTCTTAAAAATCTCTTCATTCTGATAAAAGATGCATCTCAAGATGAAGATTGGTGGGATAATATTCCTGCAAAACATCAAGAAAGAATATTGAAATCTTACGAAGAAAGTTTCAATTCTGATAATTGGATTGACCATGAAGACATGAAAAAACGACACGCCAAATGGTTACAAAAATAATTTGGAATAAGAGTGCAGAAATAACATTCGATGAGATTGCCAATTTTTTAGTTGATAATTATTCTTTACAAACGGCTCATAAATTTGCTAATACAACTTATGATAAAATTGATTGGGTCGTTAAATATCCAACAAGTGGAAGACCTGTAAAATCGACTAAAACTCTGAGAATGGTCAATTTTGGGAAACATCATCAATTGTATTATAGAGTAAAAGGGAAAACGCTTTTTGTTTGCGATTTTTTTGATACTCGTCAAGACCCTATCAAACGTCCGTATTGATACCCCTCAGTAGTTTCATGAAAAAACGGCTGCCCGAAGTATATCGAGCAGCCGTTGTATTTTTATTGTCAATTGAAAAAAGTTTATTTGAAAATTTCCCCCAAATCAAGCTCTACATTTAAAACAGTATCCACTAAATGGTCTTTATGTGAAAAAACTTTGTAATCATCCATGCTGTGAAAAACGTAGATGCTTCGAAGCGTAGGCAACACTAACCAATAAGAAGGAATACCAGCATTGAAATATTCGCTGCATTTTGCCATTAATTCGTTTAAATTTTGCATTTCTGATAGAATCTCAACGGCGCATAAAGGCAGTTGAGTCATCCGAATATCATTATTGGCAGGGTCAAAACGGAGGGGTGGATAGATGGCTAAATCGGGTACACGCTCGCGGGTAGGCAAGCTGAGATTGATTTCAGGTAAAATAGTGAAACGCTCGTCGTAAGCGCGATCAAGGCGAGATAATAATCGCCCTTGAATGATGGAGTGATTTTTATCAGGCATCGGTTTTTCTCTTTCAATTTCGTAGTCGGAAAGCGCATCGGGCGCGTAAGTAGCTACCATGATATTTATATTTTACTCAAAGATAGGGCTTTCATAAAACATTTCCAACAGACAGATGATATTTTCAATCCATCAAAACGATTGTTTACCCCCTCAGTATTACGATGTTCAAAAAGTTATTTTATCTAACAATTATTGAATTTGCCTAAAACAAATGTTTGATGTAAATTTGCACCTCAATTAATAAATTCTCCCGATTTAAAACTTTAAACAAATTCTAACGAGTTCTAACGAGCCAACTCCAGTACCCATGAGCGGAACACCTGCTAAAGTATATTTCCCAAGTCTTAACGGTCTTCGATTCATTGCTGCTTTCGTGGTGATTGTGCATCATTTAGAGCAAATTAAACTGTTCTTTGGCTTGCCGAGCTTATTTTTTGAATCGCATTTCATCAAAATCGTGGGTGAATTGGGCGTGACGCTCTTTTTTACTTTGAGTGGTTTCCTCATCACTTATTTACTTTTGGCTGAAAAGGAACGCTACGGAACGGTCTTCGTGAAGGAGTTTTATATCAGACGGGTTTTGAGGATTTGGCCTCTCTATTATCTCATCATTATTTTAGGGCTGTTCATATTACCGCACATAGATTTCTTTAAAATACCAGTTTATACTGAGGGGGTACATTATCGCTTCGGCATCAAGGCATTTTTCTATTTTATTCTTTTCCCAAATGTGGTTTCCAATCTCTACGCATATATGCCTTTCATCGCTCAAACGTGGAGCATCGGTATTGAAGAACAATTCTATTTGATATGGCCCTGGATTGTTAAAAAATCTGAAAACTACTTGCGTGTATTATTAACAATCATTATCGGTTTGTTCTTGATTACCAATGTTTTAGGCCATTTTGCTAACCATTCAGAGGATTTGAGCAATGCCTCCAATTCTAATAAAATTATCTCATTTGCTTATCGCTATTTGGCAATGCTCAGAATAGGCTGCATGGCAATCGGTGGCATCGGTGCCTACTATTTATACAAACTCGACATGCGTGTTTTACGCCCCATTTATGCGCCCTTTACTCAGATTGTAACACTTGTAGTGGTGATGGCTATGATGCTTTTGGGCGTGGAGATTCCGTATATAACACATGAGTTTTACTCAGTCTTATTCCTCATTATTATCTTAAATTTGGCGGATAATCCTAAGAGTTTGATCAATCTTGAAAACAAAATATTGGATTATTTGGGTAAAATTTCTTACTCTATTTACATGTGGCACAATGTGGCTATCATTATCGGCTTTCACATTGCCCGAGTATATAATCCGCAACTCGATAATTTCTTTTCCAACGCTATATATTATGGTGTCACTTTTGTATTCACCCTCATCCTCTCAACTGCAAGTTACGAATTGTATGAAAAACAATTTTTGAAATTTAAACACCTTTTTGCAAAGGTTCAAAGTGGAAATTTAAATTAGTGAAAAATTAATAGTGAAAAGTGGAAAGTTATAGAAGTTTCACTTCTCACTGTAATAGTTTTGACTTTTAAGAAAAAAGCCTTTAACTTTGGAAGACTGAGGTAAAAACAAACATATTCTAAACAAACATCTATGAATCATGAAAAAATTAATGCGCCTAAGCATCGCTCTGGCATTTTTTAGCTACACCGCCTCCCTAACTGCTCAACCATTTCCAACTATCAAATGGGATTTCGTAAAAATGACGGCTTATTTTAAAGTCAAAAAAGAAGAATCCAACAAATGTGTCGGCGTTGTCTCAAATGTTATCAGTATCACCGTCGTGAAATGCACTGAAGAAGTAGCAGACAATCGGAAAAAGGAAAAAGTTATACAGTGAAAACATGGGTAATGAGTAATGGGTAATGAGTATGGACATGTCCAGACCTATTACTCATTACCCATTACTCATTACCCCATTACTCATTACCCATTTTCTTATACCTTCCCCAAGAGAAGCCGAATTTGAGATTTACTTGACCGTATAAGCCTGAAAAGTCTTTATTTTTATATTTTGCAAAATTGGTATCGCTGACGATGCGGTAACCGATTTGTGCATCCACGTGACACCAGCGGGCAACGTTGAGCTCTATACCAGCTTGTGGGTGAATAACAAATACACGGTCTTCTGCCGCTTCATCGGATGCTTTAATCTTACTCGAACCCAAAGCCACTGAAAGAATAGGGTGAATCGCTTTGTAAGATATAGGCGTAAAACCTACCAATAAATTGTTGGATTTCATTGTAAATAAAGCGTTAGTGTTCAATCTTTGATTAAGGATTTGGTAATGTAAACCACCAACGTAGAGTTTTTTACCAAATTCTAATGCCCATAATCCGCCATTGTAGCCGCCTGATTGGTCTTTATTGAATTTGCCATAATTGTAAGACCAGCCGCCCCACGCGCCACTGAATCCCAAACCTGAATCGCCAATAACAGTTTCTTCCCGTTGTGCGAAAATACTTGTTGCACAGAGTGCGAATGTTGCAATGATGATTAATTTTT
>JAYUUR010000388.1:0-10501 GCA_043754475.1 Saprospiraceae bacterium
TTATGAAAAACTAAGTCGTAATAGTCAATCTATGTGCTATTTAGCTATGATTAAAATTATGGCTAATAGATGCAATTAGGGTTTTAAAACAGTTTCTAAATTAATCAAGCATTATGAAGAAATCTATCCTCGCACTTCTCATGTCCTTTGTCCTATTAAATCTTTGGGGACAAAATCAACAACTGACGACTATCAACTCGGGTGGTGGTTGGATTGAATCCCCATCAGGTAAGACAACCTTTTCCTATTCGATTGGTGGTAATATTATTGAAACGCTGAAAAGCGATAGCAATATTATTACGCAAGATTTTCAGCAGCCTTATCTAAACCCTGTGACAAACGAGATCATCAATGAGATTTATGAAATCAACTTTCCTTTTAAAATTGCTGTATTCCCCAATCCTGTAAGAGATGAAATTACCATCAAAGCAGAAACACCGCTTTCTGACAAACTCTCTATTGAAGTTTATGATATGCAAGGGCGATTGCTTTTAAAAAACAACATGACCGTAGGCGAATCACAACACATTATCAATTTGCAATCGCTCATATCGGGTAATTATATGATGATAATGAGGGTTTCTGAGAAGTCTTCTAAAGCAGTGAAAATAACCAAAATTTATTAATTCCTAAATATTTTCAACAATGAAAAAGATATTACTCCCTGTATTGATGCTCTTTGCAGCATTAACCGTTTATGCTCAAACCCAAAAAGCACCCCCTCAGTATATTAACTATCAAGCCATTTTAAGAGATAAAGAGGGGAAAATATTGGCAGGTAAAAAGGTTGTCGTTGAGTTTCAAATACTCAAATACAATGGTTTTTCATTTGATATTGAAAGAGCAGAAACGCATACCCTCAATACTACGGACTTAGGTTTGATTAACCTCAATATAGGAAAAGGATCTTCTATAAATGGGCTACCATTTAAAGCTATTTCAACTATCAATTGGGCAGATAGTTTACGTTTAGGTGTTACTGTAATAGACGGGCAAAACGGGCAAAGAATAGTTGAGCCTACGATCCAAAACTTTGCCAGTACGCCTTATACTTTATTGGCTCAGAATAGCTTGAAAGCGGATACAGCTAAGGTGGCTTTGCAATCATTAGGAGATACACTTTGGAAAAAAAGTGGAGATACGGCTATTTATACTTTAAAAAAGTATATTGGTGTTGGTACTGATAAACCTGCATCACAGCTACATATAGAAGGTAATCTGTATCAATCTACAGGAAATGGTTTCGTATGGCATAAATTCTCTAATCAAAATAGAACTAAATATTTTGAATTGTCACCCGGTGGAGATTTTTACCTCTACGATAAAAATAGTGAGTTCTATAATATGATTTTTAGAGCAAATGGTGATGCAAATATTGGCAATGCCATGACGTTGGTTAAATCAAATAATAATGTAGGCATAGGAACTTCGGCTCCGCAAGCAAAACTTCATGTAGAGGGTGCAATTTTTTCTACTGGTGGATTTAATACTCTAAATCCTTTAACCATTGATTTAACACGTTGGAGTGGGCCTTCAGGTAGAGATGCCATTAATATAGTAGCTTCAGCAGATAACAACGCAGGAGTCATACTTACAAATAAACCTGCTTTCTATTTCTTTTCAACTTCTGAACAAAGAAGTGCTGAAATTCAATGTAGGAAAGTTTATACAAATGATGAAGTTGATGCGAAATTTATTGTAGTTAGAGGAGCAGACATTATTGAAAAAGCCCACAATACTGAGGGAGTGCAAGCAGGTGAAGTAGTCATCATAGACCCAACGCAAACCAACCACGTCAAGCGCAGCCAAAAGGCTTATGATAAAACGGTAGTAGGTGTTGTGAGTGGTGCGGGTGGTATCAAACACGGTATGCAACTCGCCCAAGAGGGGATGCTCGATGGCAATACTAATTTTGCTATAGCGGGTCGGGTATATGTGAAAGTAACAGGCAAAGTAAAAGCAGGGGATTTATTAACTTCTTCAAATGTTGCAGGACATGCAATGAAAGCTAAAAATCGTAAAAAAGCAATAGGTGCTGTCATCGGCAAAGCTTTAACGGCTCCAAATACTGAGGGGTTGGTATTAATGCTGGTGATGATGCGGTGATTTTTTATACCCCTCAGTATTTAACAACTATTTGATAATCAATAAATTGTATAAAATGAAAAATATCTCAAAAATGATAATTATCAGCTTGACTATGATATTAGTAATGGGTTGTGACCCTTGTGCAAATACCAACTGTCAAAATGGAGGTGTATGTGATAATGGAAAATGCGACTGCCCTCCCGGATATTCTGGTTCACAATGTCAGAATTATAATCCTTGTTACAACGTGACTTGTCAAAATGGAGGCACTTGCGTCAATGGCAACTGTAATTGCCCAACTGGTTACTATGGCAGTAATTGTCAGTTTAGGTCAGCTTGTTACTTTGATAATACAGGTACTATTTCAATTTATAATAATTCTGCTAGTAGATTTGTTTACTATTTATATGTGAAAATCAATGGCGTGGAGGTCTTGCAAACTACATGCAATTACGGTGGTACTTGTAATTCGGTTCAACTTAAAGTGGGTGTGTATGCCATTTCAGTGAAATCATCTACTGGTAAAATACTATGCTCAGATAATTTGTCGGTGGTAAGATGTGCTGACAATTCAAAACAATGTTCAAATTAATAATAAGATAATCAATAAATTGAAAGATATGAAAAAGATAATAACAATTGTATATCTGATAGGCTATGCATATGTAGGTATAACACAAAATAGGTTAATTGACTGTACAATTGAAATATCGAAAGATACAGGCATTTCAACGCGGTCAAATTATTGCCGCACTTGCAATCTTTGGACAAATGGGCAAGTGCCCTTTGAGTTTAATAATAATGTTACAGCAGAAAATCAAGCAAGGGCAATTGAAGTAATGAATATGCTCCAAACTATAGCGAATCTAAGATTTATTCAACGTAGTAATCAAGGGCAATTTATCCGTTTTCAAAATTCAGATAGAAATAATAGTTTTGTCGGCATGCAAAACAGTGGTAACATAATTAATATTTCGGATTGGGATTCACCTATGGTAATATGCCATGAAATATTTCATTCACTTGGTTTTTTTCATGAGCATCAAAGACCTGATAGAGATAATTATGTAAGAATCGTTAGGGAACGTATATGTGCCGCAAGCTTTGAAGCGAATTTCCTAATTGAGAATGATGTAGCAGTTACATCTAATATTCCATATGATTTTACATCCATTATGCATTATTGGAGTGGAGCTTTTAGGAATTGTCGAATCGGGGCAGAGCCTTGTAATGGTAGTAATTCTTGCCCCAATGGTCATATAAATCAAAATACTATTGAAGTATTACCACAGTTTAGTGCTTTTCAAGATAGAATAGGCAATAGTGACAATTTAAGTAGAAATGATGCTTTAATGCTGCGATTTTTGTACCCATTTCCGAATGATAGAATAGTGAATATTAGGCAAAGTGCTATCGGATTTTTTGCAATTGGAGCGAACATAAGGCAAGCAGTAAGAGGATTTACTACAAATTATGCAGAGGGCACTTTTGTACCAAATAATGCGAATATTTGGGTAATGCCTGGCGATTACATAAATGCAGAAGGTACTTACAAAAAGCCAATAACAATCAATGCGCCTTTTGGTGGTGTCATACTGCGGTAAATACTGAGGGGTGTCAAAAATCCCAAATCATCAATGAAACATATTAAAAATAGTCAACCCAATAAAGAAAGTGTATACGATATTATATCGATGAAACTAAACTATAATCAAGTTTTGAGTTTTATCTTTCGCTCTTAGATGTTCTATAAAAACGGAGGAATCAATTACCATTCGGAGGCTGTCCAGTTAAAATTTTGAGTAGATTTTTTCATAGCGTGTATATCTGCTTCCGTCCACACAGATACTTGACTTATTTGATTACGATAAGCAGTCATATCAAAGGAAGAAGATTTTGTAGCCATATCTTCTTGTTTTGTAAAGCGCACTTTCAAACGATTTAATAAACGCACAATTTTTTCATATTGCTCTACTGTTCCTATTTCTATTTGAATTGTCATGTTTAATATTTTTTACAAAATTACACTTGGTGGTGGTGGTTGTAGTACCATTTGTAAGATTTTTTATTATTAACGATTATTGTACAAATATAGTTTTTTCCATTGAAACACCAAACAGTTTATTTTAATCCAACAATGGTAATAAAATACTCTAACAATGGTAATAGACTATTTACTGAGGGGTGTCAGTTTTTTTAATGGGATTTTTTTTTAATAAGGCGGATGGAATCCTTTCTCAACTAATACCCTGCGTAGGTTTACGACACCTACTCTATTAAGAATAAGTCGTTTTTCAGTAGCTCTACCCGTAGGGCTTACGCCTCGGATGATGGTAAAATTTTCATACCATTCAAAATGTTCTGCCCATGTATCCGTTCTTGGATTATAAAGTGCGGCTATTAAGCCTGTTGCTGGGTCAATAGCTTGGGTAGCTGTAAACTTGTGAATATTGCAGCGTTGACAGGAAAATGCAAGATTATATAACTCTGTTAATCCACCTTTTGAGAGAGGTAGGATATGTTCTATTGAAAAAAAATCGGCAGAGAATAAGAGGGAGGTTAAACAATATTCGCAACAAAATTTAGCCCGTTCTCGAACGGCTTTCTTGACAGTTTCTTTCATATTTCGATGGGTTGAATCCTCAAATTTTTCATCAATTGTTCAACCGAAATACCGCGTAATTCTGCCAATTCAAAAACATATTTTACCCGTTTGGCATTGGCAATTTCAATTTTATCGCCTAATGCTATAAGTGTTTCATGCTCTTGTTCTGTTAAAGTTTCTGTATGCATTAAACCGATAAGATGCCGATAGCTTGTCCATTCCGCATCTGAAATGTCCAAGTTTATTTTTTTTAAAAGTTCACTTTCTGAACGCTGTTTAGCACTTGGCTGTTTTCGAGTAGCGGCTTGTTGTAGTAATCTCAATAAATAGGTGTCAAGGCTCAGACCATTCGTGGCTGCTTCTTGACGGAATTGTTGCTCAATAGTTGTCGGTAAATTAATAGTTAATGACATTTTGCAAATTTTTTTTATTATTAACGATTATTGTACAAATATAGTTTTTTCCATTGAAACGCCAAACAGTTTTATTTAATCCAAGCATGGGAATAAAATACTCAAGCAGTGGTAAGAGGCTTTATACTGAGGGGTGCTAAGAATCCAATACCATCAATGAAACTTTTAATAAACAGACAACCCAATAGAAAAAGCGTGTACTACTATAATGAATCGATTAATGATGATTTTGAAGAGACCCTTATGCTGCTCGAAGAATGGTTTACCATACACGAGTACATGGATTATGCTCATCGGACAAGACTTGTAAGCAAGCGATGGGCTATGTTGAAATTGATGCAACAAAAGGGCGTGTTTTCAAAGGAGCAAGTCCGCGCTGAAACGGGTAAAATTAGATTGGCTATTAGTGAATTGATAGGATTGATTGGTTGATAAATACATTGGTATCACAAATGACTGGATTCATAAAATGGTTTTAAAGGCGATTGCCCCAAGCTTTTTGGCGTATTTCTTCTTGGAGCGTCTCAATTTGGTCAAGTTTGATTTTTTTGTTTTTCCATACACCTGCTAAAGCTAATACATCCGGTTTTTTAGCAAATGTAATAGGGAGATGCTTTAATGAAGAAGTATTGGTTGAGCGAATAATCATTTCAGACATGATTCAATTTTTTACAAAGATACGCTAAATATTCTGATTTAAAAGAGAGCTTAATACCACCCGACACCCATTTTTAACCCAATTTCTTAATCAAAAAATGTTACCACAATGAAAAAAATGACATCAAGTGCCCTGCTTTTAACAACATTGTTCTTCATCGGTTGTCAAAAAGACCTCAATGTAAAAGAGTCCGTACAACCCACTCAACCGATTGATGAAAGCCATTATTACGAACCCTCAAAAGAATTATTGGCTTCTTATGATGCCCTCAGAAATCCATCGGCTCTTAGTACACGGGCTGCTTGCGATTGGATTGAAATACCCGCAGGCTCTACGGATGCGCTTGCACAAGCTATTAATAACGCTTGTGCAGGTGGCGTGATTTACTTAAAATCAGGTGTTCATACTGAAACGAAAGCGATTACTGTTTCTAAATCTGTAAAAATTATTGGCGAAACGGGTGCTATTTTAAAAATGAAATCCCAATTGACAATTAATGATGCTGTAACAGGTACTACAACATTAAATCCGACCTTACACATTTTAAATGCACCTCGAACACTTATTCAAGATTTGGATATTCAGCCCATAGGAGAAGATGGAGCAACAGCTATTCTTCTTGAAAATTCAAACGAAGCAGCTATTATGCGATGTAAAATTACGAAATTTCAATCTGCAGTAGTGGTTGAAAAATCAGATAGAGTTGCCATTATGAGAAATACAATCATAAATAAGGGTGCTTGGCAAACAGTTGCAGGAGCAGGAGGCGAAAGTGTTGTAATTATTAATGGTAAAAGTGCTTATATCAGCGACAATGATGTGAGTAATTCACTTTTTGCTATCTGGCCCTGCGATGAATGGGGTACGTGTGAAAGGAATAATACGCACGGTAGCTTAATCGGCATTATTTTATGCAATGTTCCTGCCGGAGGTTATATTTTACCAAGTGGCAGAGGTGTCGGTGCTCAAATCCCATCTAAAGGCTGCAAAGTGCGCAACAATAACTCGACTGATAATCAATGGGGCTACCTCGTGATTGATGGGGCGAATAACAATATTTTAGAGAATAATAATGCCGCCCGTAATGCCGCTTATGATGTAGAATTAACAACTGATACCTACCGATTCGGGTTTCTAACCCCTTTGTCTTATGATAATACGGTCAATGCAGGTTCATTTCAAAATATCCGCATCAAAGATTGTGGACGCAATAATAAAGTGACAGGCGGTATAAAAGTGAATACGACTACTGATCCTTGTAATTAATTAACAGCGCACCTTGTATAATTCCAACTAAAACAAAGTAAAAAGCAGAAGATTGAGCCAACCCGAATTTTCTATCATGGAAGATTCGGGATGTTTTATATTTGTCAATTGTCATAGTATCATTACCTTAGCATTAATAAAACATCGTTTTATTCTACAAAATCACATAAATTTGTTTTAAAATTGCCTCAATACTGAGGGGGTGCGTTATCACAATAATTAACATCAACAAATGGCAGAAGATTTCAAAAATAAGATTCAACGTTTGGAATTGGAAAATTTCACCTGCTTTGCTAAGGCAGAAATGGATTTTTCAAGCGGCATTAATGTGTTCATTGGTGAGAATGGGACTGGGAAGACGCATGTTTTGAAGGTGTTGTATGCTTGTTTAAAGCAAATTAAAAATCACTCAGAGAATAAAAAAACTTATAGCTTTGAAGACAATTTGGCTCTTTTTTTTGGATTAGCTGATGATTCTCAACTTAATAGAAACACAGGTAATACTTCCAATGAGTTATTTAGAATACACATTGAAGTAGAAGGAAACTCATCATTAGAAATAAAAGCGAATCGCAATGATTTTACAAATCCATTGTTACCATTTTATCAAGTAGCATCTACATTTTTTAATAACGTTCAGGATAAATTGAACTATAAGTTTTTATTTCTACCGACTCAAGATATGCTTACATGGCATAATGGTTTTGTGAGTTTGTATTTAGATAAGCAACTTGATTTTGATAAAACATATTTCGATTTAGCAGTAGCTTTAGACCGACCTTTGGATAGATTAAACGGACTCTCATCCTTAGTCCAAAAAATTGAAAATTTGATAGGCGGTAAGGTTATACGAAAAGAAGATAAAAGATTTTATTTTCAAAATGAAACCGGCTCAGAGTATTTAGCAACACTTAATGCCCAAGGGATAAATAAAATAGGTCAGTTGCTTTATTTGATTTACAATGGTTCTTTAAAAAAAGATACTGTCTTATTTTGGGACGAACCTGAAGTGAATTTAAACCCTAAATATATCAAATTGGTCAATATAATTTTAAAGGAATTAGCAAATGAAGGCGTTCAAATATTTGTCGCTACGCATGATTATTTATTAGCGCATCTTTTATCTTTAGATGCCGAATATAGTCAAGAAACGGCTGCTCCGCCAATGAAGTTTTTCTCATTTTATAAAGGTGAAGATGGTACTGAAATAGAAGCTGCTGATACTATCGCTGGCTTACAACATAATGCTTTATTGGATGAATATGCCGCATATTACGACCTTGAACAAGCTCTTTTTAGAAAATCTATGCAAAATGTATGAACCTAACTGAATTTGTAGAAAGCGGTATTCGCTTTTCTTTTGATACCTCGAAATGGACATTTTTAATTCAATACGATACTCAAACCGATTATAAAAAGATTCAACAAGCTATTGAGAAAACAAAAGCAGTGGATTTTATCGGTATTTTGAACAACTCTACTTTGTCTTTTATTGAAGTTAAAAATTTCAAAGGTCATCGTATTGAAAACAAGCCCCGGGTTGAAAACGGTGAAGACTCTTTGGAATTGGAGGTCGCTCAAAAAGTACGCGATACTTTGGCAGGTATAACGGGCGCTATACGCCATTCAACGCATCTCAAAGACCATTTTGAAACCTATCAACAATATCTATCCAATGTAAAAAAAGATATTCATGTTGTTTTATGGTTGGAAGAAGATATTCAACCAAATCCTCTACCTTTTAGAAATAAAAGAATAAAAGCATTAGGTGGTAGCCTAACGCTTAGATTGCGTCAAAAATTGACTTGGTTGACGCCACATGTTATGGTAATAGACAGTTTGGATAATCTTTATTCGGATTCCTTGAAAGTTGAGTTTTTACCTATCATTTCTTTTTAGCCACATTATATTTTATCTTTGCAATTAATTTTCAAAGGAGAGGATAGATATAGCCTAACCGTCATTCATAATCATTTACGAATCAATGATTTACAGCAAATCAACACTTAGTTTTTAATAACAGATGGAGAATAATCAAAGAAAAAAGCGCGTCAAAATTCTTGAAAAAGTAGTGATTACAGGCATTGCCGATAAAGGCAAAGCCGTTGGTAGAGATAGTGAAGGGATGATTGTTTTTGTTGAAAATGCAGCACCGGGCGATGTGGTGGATGTCAAAATCCATAAAGAAAAAAGCGGTTATCAGGAAGGCACTGTTATCAATATTCATACGTTTTCGCCCGATAGAACGGAGCCATTTTGTGAGCATTTCAACCTCTGTGGTGGTTGCCGTTGGCAGCATATTACCTACGAATCGCAGTTGCACCACAAGCAAGTTTTGGTAGAAAATGCTTTCAAACACTTGGCAAAAGTGCCTGTGGGCGAATGGTTGCCGATATTGGGCTGCGAGGATAATCGGTTTTATCGCAACAAAATGGAATATACTTTTTCCAATAAACGTTGGCTTTTACATGATGAAGTACTGAGGGGTATGTCCAATTTGGAAGATGTTTTGGGCTTTCATAGACCAGGGGCGTTTGATAAAATTTTGAACGTCAATAAATGCTGGCTTCAACCCGATCCATCCAACGCCATTCGCAACCGCGCAAAAGAAATAGCCGTGGAACAAGGCTTGCGATTTTATGATATGAAAGAGCAGCGCGGCTATATGCGGCACATCATGATGCGCATAACGACGCTTGGAGAAATCATGCTCATTGTCAGTTTTCACTATGAAGATACTGAAAAACGGGTGCGTTTTCTGGATGCCTTGTTAGCAGATTTTCCTCAAGTTACGACCTTGATTTATTGTATTAATCAAAAAATGAATGACTTTGTCCTTGATTTACCGATGGTTACGTATGCAGGAAAAGGATATATTGAAGAAGACTTAGGTAAAGTCCGTTTCAGAATCGGACCCAAATCGTTTTTTCAAACCAATACCAAGCAAGCGGAAAAGCTTTTTGATACGGTCGTTGAATTTGCCGATTTTGTAGGCGACGAAAACGTTTATGACTTGTACACAGGCATCGGCAGCATCGCTTTATACATCGCCGACAAGGTGCAACACGTGGTCGGTATTGAAGAAATTGCGCCCGCTATTGCTGACGCTAAAGAGAACGCCGAGCGCAATAATTTGAAGAATACGACTTTTTACGCAGGTGATGTGAAGAATATATTGACTTCTGATTTTGCAGAAAAACACGGCAAACCCGACATCCTCATCACTGACCCGCCACGCGCAGGGATGCACCCCTCAGTAGTGAACATGCTTTTGCAGCTTGCAGCACCTAAATTGATTTATGTCAGTTGCAACCCAGCTACCCAAGCGCGAGACATAGCGATTTTGCATGAAAAATATGATGTCGTGAAAGTCCGTCCAGTGGATATGTTTCCGCATACGCACCATGTGGAAAATGTGGCGTTGTTGAGATTACGACATATGTAATAGGTAATAAGTAATGAGTAATAGGT
>JAYUUR010000389.1:0-10448 GCA_043754475.1 Saprospiraceae bacterium
TAACAAGGAACTGGTTTTTCTTGTTACGTTTTTTTTAATGCGGATAATGGGTAGAAATAATCGCGGAGCGATTGAATGTGAATTACCCTCGATGAAATCGGGGGGATAATGCCAGAAAGTATGTCTATAACTGCGGAGCAGTTGAATGTAAAATATTTATTTATTGGAAATTTTATACATTCAACCGCTTCGCGGTTAGGGCAACCACTCACTTTAAACCTCCGATTTCATCGAAGGTTATTCACATTCAATCGCTCCGCGATTATTTCTACCCATTATCCGCATTAAAAAAAACGTAACAAGAAAAACCAGTTCCTTGTTACGTTGCAAATTTAATTTTAATATCTCATATTTACTTCACAAACGCTAAACTCCTCTTCACAAACGCTGTCAAGTCCGCACCTTTGAGCGTGCCTTGAGAGATTTGAGCTAAATCGTAAAGGTAATGAGCAAAATTTTCTTTTTCTTGTAAGTCCTTGATAGTCAATAACTTATCGGCTATCAGCGGATGATTTGTATTGACCACCAACGTCATGGAATCAGGCATACCTCCAAAATCCATTTGCTGAAACTGGCGCATTTCGTTCATGCGGCGCATAAACTCGTTGCGTGTGATTTGAACAGGCTGATCCTCAGGCGTAAGAGCTTTCAACTCGACTTGTACTGAGGGGGTGCCTTTCACCAAATTTCGGAAAGTTTCTTTCACCGCATCTTGCTCATTTTCAGTCAAAACAGATTCGCGTTTGGCATCTTTTTCCACCAGATGATCTGCCGTATCCGAATCCACGCGTACGAATGTGACCTCGGCACCTTTGTATTCTATGTGTTGCATATAATGATTATCAATCATAATATCCATTTCCAAAACCTCATAACCGCGCGCCTTCGCTGCTTCTATCGGAGCATGATGAGCAGCCAGATTATTGCTATAAATCAAAACCAGCCGATTGTTTTTATCCGTCTGATTGGCTTTGACTTTTTCTTTAAATTCTTCAATCGTAAAGTATTGATTATCAACCGTTTGCAAGAGGGCGAACTCATTAGCTCGTTCAGAAAATTTCTCATCTGAAATGATACCATACTTGACAAAAACGCCAATGTCACGCCATTTTGCTTGGTATTCTTCACGGTTATTTTTGAACAATTCGCTTAGTTTGTCCGCTACTTTTTTAGTGATATATTGCGTGATTTTTTTCACCTCTCTATCGCTTTGCAAATACGAGCGCGAAACGTTGAGCGGAATATCAGGCGAATCAATCACACCGTGCAACAACGTTAAAAACTCTGGCAAAATTTCCTTAACATTATCCGTCACGAAGACCTGATTGCTGAAAAGTTGCACTTTATTTTTTTGCGCTTCAATAGCATTACTCACCTTCGGGAAGTACAAAATACCTGTCAAATTGAACGGATAATCCACATTTAAATGAATCCAAAAAAGCGGCGCAGGGCTGTAAGGATATAACTCACTGTAAAAGTTTTTGTAATCCTCGTCAGTCAATTCACTCGGCGATTTTTTCCAAGCCGGTGCAGGGTTGTTAATGACTTTCGGCACATCCACACCGTCTTTGTTCTCAGTGCCGAAAACAATATTGACTGGTAAAAATTTACAATATTTTTCAAGCAAGCCTTCAATTTTGTATTCATCAATATATTCCAGCTCATCGTCAGCCAAATGCAGGATGACATCCGTACCACGTGACGTTTTGTCAGCCTCTTCTATCAAATACTCAGTCGTGCCATCGCATGTCCAACGCACCGCCGGTTCATTTTTATACGATTTTGAAACGACTTCTACTTGCTTCGCAACCATAAAAGCCGAGTAAAAACCTAAGCCAAAATGCCCGATGATAGCTCCTTCTTTATATTTTTCAATAAATTCAGAAGCACTTGAAAAGGCGACTTCAGAAAGGTAGCGTTGCGCTTCGTCAGCGGTCAAGCCGATGCCTTTGTCGCTGATAGTCAATGTTTTAGCATCTTTATCTATCTTAATTTCGATGCTCGTATCACCCAATTCGCCTTGAAGATCGCCTCTTTTAGCAAGGGTTGTCGCCTTAGTGGTGGCGTCCACAGCGTTAGAAACCAACTCGCGGAGAAAAATCTCTTGGTCGGAGTAGAGGAATTTTTTAATAATGGGAAAAATGTTTTCCGTTTGTACAGAAATGTTTCCTTTTATCATATTTCTATCTTTTTGGATTAAGGATTTATGGAATGTGTATTTTTATATAAAATGAAGGCTCAAAAGGGATGCCACGCCATTTTGACTGACAAAATGACACTTTTTATTGCACAATACTGAGGGGGGTGTAAAAATTTATATTTTGTCTATACTTTTTAAAACAATTTAAAACTTTTTTTGAAAAATAATAAACAAAATTTGTTTTAAAAAACAAAATGTTTATCTTTGTGTCGAAATGTTTTCCCACTGGGATTCCTTCGGAATAAACAATAATGATAAAATTTAAAATTTTTAAAAATGGCAGTTGATAAAAACGATAAAGAAAAAGACTCTAAACTCAAGGCGTTACAAATGACGCTTGACCGCTTGGACAAAACGTATGGTAAAGGAACAGTCATGCGCTTGGGTGAGAAGCAAGTATTGGAAGTAGAAACTATTTCTACTGGCTCTATCGGGCTTGATATAGCCCTCGGCACAGGTGGCGTTCCAAAAGGCAGGATCGTTGAAATATATGGTCCAGAATCTTCAGGCAAAACGACTTTAGCCATCCACATGATTGCTGAATGTCAGAAAAAAGGCGGTGTAGCGGCTATCGTAGATGCTGAGCACGCTTTTGACCGCTTTTATGCGGAAGCTTTGGGTGTGGATGTGGATAATCTCTTGATTTCTCAACCTGATAATGGTGAGCAAGCCCTTGAAATTACTGAAAATTTGATTCGTTCGGGTGCTGTTGATATTATTGTCATTGACTCAGTCGCTGCTTTAACGCCTCGCGCTGAAATTGAAGGTGAAATGGGCGATTCTAAAATGGGCTTACAAGCGCGTTTGATGTCGCAAGCATTGCGAAAATTGACGGCTTCTATTGGTCGCACCAATTGTTGCTGCATTTTTATCAACCAATTGCGTGAAAAAATCGGCGTTATGTTCGGTAATCCTGAAACAACGACGGGTGGTAATGCTTTGAAATTCTATGCATCAGTCCGTTTGGATATTCGCAAATCGGGTTCAGCTATTAAAGATAAAGACGGCAATTTGACAGGTAATCACGTGAAAGTGAAGGTCGTGAAAAACAAATTGGCGCCACCTTTCCGCACGGCTGAGTTCGATATTATCTTCGGCGAAGGCATTTCAAAGGCAGGTGAAATTGTAGATTTAGGTTCTGACCTCGATGTGGTTCAAAAATCAGGCGCATGGTACAGTTATAAAGGTACTAAAATCGCTCAAGGTCGTGAATCAGCTAAGCAATTTATCCTTGACAATCAAGAGGCAGCCGATGCCATGGAAGCTGAAATTCGCGCTAAAATTGCTGAAACGCCTTCAAAAACTCCTGTAGAAGTAGGAACACCTGATGAGGATGATGAATAATTAGAACAACTTAGCCCCCTAACCCCCAAAGGGGGAACGCCTACGAAAAAAAAAGCCTTTCTCGATTGAGAAGGGCTTTTTTTATTCATTTAAAACAATTTGTTACTCTTTAATGCCGCCCGGGATTTGCTCAACCCAACAGTCTAATTGAAGTTTCACTGTGCGCGGCGTGCCATTTGTTTTAACAGTAATAATCGGTTTTTGAGGTCCCGCCTTATTTTTAGCGGTGTATTTTACGCCGATAGTCGCCTTACCTCCGGGTTTAATGGGTTCTTTTGGAATAGTCGGAAGGGTACAACCGCAAGAACCTTCGGCATCAATAATGACCAAATCGGCATCTCCATCATTGGTAAATTCAAAAAATTTCTCAACAATAGCATCTTCTTTTATCGTTCCTAAATCAATTTTCTCTTGTTTGAATTTGATTTTAGCTGTTTTTCCTAAGGGTTGATTCACTTTTTTAAGCGATTTTGTCGACTGCGGCATTGACTTCGAGCTGACTTTTACTTTAGTCGCTTGTTGAGCATACCCCTCAGTAAAAAGAGCCAAAGTGCATATTATAATGATAAAAATAGTGAGTTTCATTCTTGTTAGATTTATGTAAAACTATTTACCTTTGTTGGAGGTACATAATTAAGACTTTTACCCAACAAAAAGTCACCTTTTGAAAATATTAAAACAACATTAAAAAAATGTCTAACCAAAATCTTTTTTCAGAATTTGCTCCCGTATCCAAAGCTGATTGGCTTGCCCGTATTGAAAAAGACCTCAAAGGTCGCCCGATTTCAGAACTGACTTGGGAATTGCCCCCCCTCAGTATTGACCCTTTTGCACATGCCGACGACTTTACAGAACTGCCCGAATCTTTGGCTCATAAAACGTCGAACACTTGGGAAATCGGTAATAATATTGAAGTTTTTAACAGCGATTTTAAGACAGCCAATAAACAGGCTTTAACGGCTCTGATGGGTGGTTCAAATGCTATTAATTTTATTGATAATGACTACCCTTCTGAAAATCAACTCATTACGCTTATTGAAAATATTGAATTAGATTTTATCTCTATTCATTTTACTGAAAAAACAAATGGTGTAAACCCTTTAGATTTTCTAAAAACGCTACATTCAACAACTATAAATCAAGGAAAAAACCCTCAAATACTGAGGGGGTCGGTTTCATTCAATCCTTTTTCGGAAAGACTAAAATTTGTAGATGAGGGAGTTGAATTATTACAATGGACAAGTAAAAACATGCCTCAATTTAAAGTAATAAGTATTGATGCAATGCCATTTTTCAAAGGTTCTGAAAATGTGGTAGAAGAATTAACAGAGACATTAATCGGTGCTAATAATTGCATTAATTCATTGACAAACAAGGATTTAAATATTGAAAATATAAATCATTTTATAAAATTTAATTTCAATATCGGTATTAGTTATTTTATTGAAATAGCCAAACTCCGAGCATTCAAATTACTTTGGGCAAATGTGTTGGACGCGCATGGTTTGAATGTTTTAACACATTCGAATTCAAAAAATTTAGCCCCAACTTTATATGCCTATATTTCTCCCGAAACACAAGTTGAGGATGTTCATACGAATAAAATAAGAGCGACTACTCAAGCCATGAGCGCGGTTTTGGGCGGCGTAGATATGCTCACGATTTCGTCAAGTGATGCTTTGAGTGCAGAATCGAGCGATTTTAACCGTCGCATAGCCCGTAATGTGCAGCATCTTTTGCAGATGGAAAGTTACTTGGACAAGGTATCAGACCCTGCGGCAGGCAGTTTTTACATTGAAAAATTGACCAATCAGATAGCTGAAATGGTTTGGCAACGGTTTCAAGAGAAAGCATGATAAATTTTACACCGCTCTTTCAATCGGGCAAGTCATACAATGTGAGCCGCCTCGCGCACGCGATAATTCATTGGAGGGCAGTGTGATGATTGTATTTTCAATATCTTCAACTTTTATAATTCCTTTTTTAAGGTCTTCCAAAAGCTTTTTGGCAGGATAAATTTTATAGCCGTAATCTATAAATGCCTCTTCGGTCTTGGGATTGCGGTCGTATGTGAGCGCAACACCCGGCTTGAGTGCTACCAAATTGCAACCGTCAGTCCATTGTTCACGCTCTTGATAAGGTGATTCACCATCGCCAGCAAGGATAAATTTCATTTTTGGATTAATTTCAGCCCTGATAAAGTCTTTGACTGAGGGGTAATAAGTAGCAGTGCCGTTCGAGCGAAACACTTCAACATTGCTGCTCAAGCCATCAATCACAATCGGTTTGAACGCTGTGATATGATTATGATTGATATGCGTAAAAATGGTATCTATGTGCATGTAGGCGCGGTCTTGAGGAATATTCACTTGCACCACGTTTTTCACGATGCCTTTTTCAAAAAGCACTTCACTCAATAATTTTATAGTGTAGGCATTTGTGCGCTCGGAGCAGCCGATGAGTAGGTAATCTTTATTCAGCATCATGCAGTCGCCCCCTTCAATGCTCACATTTTCACCTTTTTTTGAAGGCGGAAATTGGTCAACACGATTCAAATTGATAATTTTACCCATATCGCGGCACTCTTTGAAAATAGGATGTGCGAGGAAAATAAAACGCGCAAGGAAGTTTTCTCTAAACCTTGCCATCTTTGCTGCTTTCAAAATGAGGATATGGTCATTCACCATCACGGCAATATCGCGAGTGAAAATGAAGTTCGGAATCGGGTCAAAAAGAATGTGTTTTTCACGCTCTAAATAGCCCGTTATGAGCGTATCGGAGAGGTCTTCATTGCTCAAATCAGACAGTAAATGGGCAAAACTTGTAGGCAATTCCTCATAATCAATGATTTTTTCAATCATATCCTTCTTCGTTACATCATCAGAGTCAAGGGCTTCAATGAGCAGTTGTCGGGTTTCTAATACATTATCTTCGCCCAAAAAAGCTTTCAAAACATTGGTAAAAATATCGTGTTCTTCTTGCATATTAGGCAAATGCACAATGTCATCGAATAATAATTCCTCTGCCCGACGCGGAGAAATGCGTGAAATACCTTCATCAGGACGATGAACAATGACCCGCTTTAAACGGCTAATTTCGGAAGATACTTGGATAGTTTTAGTTTCAATTGACATAAAAAATTGCTTTCAATAATAATAAAAGTTCCAATAAGGGATTCAAGATGGGTGCAAAGATATATAAAATTCCTGCTCAACCTTTGATTTTCAATCACTTGAAATAGGATTCTACACTCCTCCGTATTTTCAGTCTTTTCACTATCTTTGTAACACTTGGAATACCTATTTTTAGGTTTTAAATAATACAAATTGTTTTAAAAATATGCAAATCATTCGCTGCAACGAAAACCATCTTGACGAATATCAATTTGTCTCTCGGCAGTCATTTATTGATGCTTTTGAAAAAGTCAGTGAGCCTGAAAGTTTCAAATTATATGTCGAAACGGCTTTTTTACCCGATGTACTGAGGGGTGACCTTTTGGATGCTCAAACAGCCATTTATTTTCTCAAAACAAGAGATGGGGATACGGCGGGCTATTTGAAATTACGTTGGGATAGGTCGGAGGAATTTTTTCCCAATGAAAAAGCCCTCGAATTGCAACGCATTTATTTGCTCGAAAAATATTGGGGCAAGGGTTTTGGCAAAATTCTCTTGGATTATTGCGAAAATTATGGTCGGGAGCATGATTTTGCTTGGATATGGCTGGTGGTCTGGTCTGAAAATTATGGTGCCATCCGCTTTTATGAGCGCGAGGGTTGGGAAAAATTTGCTCAAAAAGATTTCCAATTTGGTAATGAAATTCATCACGATCCAGTGCTACGCAAATACATAGGCAATGATAAATGATGAATGATAAATGATGAATCCTTTTACAAGTCGGAGTTGTTTAGCTTAAAAAAACGTTAATTCCTTTTTTTTAAATCTTTTAAAAGGTTTTAAGAGTTTATATTGCATCATTTTCAACCAATTATATGCCTTACCAACGCTTGTGACGACAAAATTAAAAATTACATATCGCCAAATTTTCTCCCTTGCGCTGCCTCTGATACTCGGGAGTGCAGGTCAAAATATTGTTGCCCTCACCGATAGCATGTTTCTTTTTTACAAAAGTGAAGAAGATTTTGCGGCGATTGGTTACGTAGGTGTTTTTTATTTGGTGATAGCGGCGATTGGCTATGGATTTTCAAAAGGTGGGCAAGTGATGATTGCGAGGCGCATGGGCGAAGGCAAGCCCGAGGAGGTGGGGCGCAATTTTTTCGATATGCTTTATTTTGAGTTAGCCTTAGCCTTGTTGATGTTCCTTTTTATGCAATTCGGTTGTCCGTATTTCTTCAAATTATTCATAAAATCGCCTGTTATTTATGAAAAAAGCATCGAATTTTTGAAATATCGGTCATGGGGCGTATTTTTCAGCTATGGCGGTTTGGCAATGATTGCGCTTTACACGGGCGTTGCGCGAGCAAAATTTATCATGGTTGATACCGCTATCATGGGCGTTTTGAACATTTTTTTATGCTATTTATTGGTTTACGGAAAGATGGGTTTCCCTGAAATGGGCATTGGTGGAGCGGCTTTGGCGAGTACGATTGCAGAAGGTGTGGCGTTTTTATTGTTTATAATCTATATGTATTTTGATAAAAAAGCAGAAGCCTATCATCTTTTCACACCACGGAAAGTAGATTTAAACATCATTAAACAGCAAATGCTGATTGGCATCCCCTCAGTAGCGCAGCCGGTTGTCGGCTTAGGCAGTTGGTTTGTTTTTTTCAGCATTGTTGAAAATAATTTGGAAGTGCGCGATTTAGCGATTACAAATTTGGTGCGCATGGTCTATCTTTTTCTCTCGATACCCAGTTGGGGTTTTGCTTCTACCATAAATACATTGGTCAGCAACGTGATTGGTCAACGCGATTTTGCCAATGTGATGCCGACGATTTGGAAGACGGCAAAGCTCTGTTTAGGTATTACAATGCTACTGGCTATTCCGATTTTGATTTTCCCTTATCAGTTTCTCGAACCGTTGTTGAAGCGAACAGGAGAAGCCACTTTATTGCGAGATACAGTGCCTATTCTGCACGTTTTACTTCTCATATTGGCTATTTTCAGTGTTGGTGGCGTGTTTTTTAATGCTTTGGCGAGTACAGGCGCGGCTTTATTGGGCTTAGGTTTGCAGTTTCTTTGCGCTATTTTATACCTTGCTTTTATCCATGTTGTTTTGGTTTATACTGAGGGGGGGCTGCCTTGGGCTTGGGCGGCTGAAGCATTTTATTGGGGCGTAATGATGGTCATGACCATTTGGTATTTAAAATCCAATAGATGGCATTCTTTGAAAATGTAAAGTAAAGAGTTGACATAATTTATGATAAACTTGCTGCAAATTTGAAACTTGCAGCAAGTTACAATATACTAAACAGCTACTACTACACTTCTCTTCTTTTCCCATTCCCAAGCAGTCCGCATAATATCCTCAATGGTGCGCGTAGGCGTCCAACCAAGCAAGTTTTTAGCTTTATCATTATTGGCATATATCGACACCACATCGCCTGGGCGACGAGGTCCAACGCGGTGTTTAAATTTTAAACCATTTACTTTTACAAACGCATTCACAGCTTCCAAAACAGTGACACCTTCGCCAATGCCGAGGTTAAAAACTTCATAATTGTCTTGATTTTTGCCTTTCATCACATATTGCAAAGCCTTTGTATGAGCATTTGCCAAATCCATAACATGCACATAATCTCTAATGCAAGAGCCATCGCGAGTTTTATAATCATCGCCAAAAATGACCGTTTCTGCCCGTTTTCCAATAGCTGTTTCGGTGATGACAGGCACTAAATTATTGGCAACATTTCTTGAAGATTCTCCTATCAAAGTGCTCTCATGTGCACCTGCTGGATTGAAGTAGCGAAGCGAAATGGCATTGACAAAAGGTTGGGTCATTGTAAAATCGCGGATAATATCTTCGCCGATTTGCTTAGTGCGAGCATACGGGCTTTCGGCAGTTTGAAGAACCGTTTTCTCTGTGACGGGCAATGTTTTGGTGTTGCCATAAACAGAACAAGACGATGAGAAAATGAAATATTTGATACCAAATTCTTCAACACAAGTCAAAATATTCAGCAAACTATTCAAATTATTATGGTAATACAAAATCGGTTTTTCAACAGATTCGCCTACGGATTTGAACGCTGCGAAGTGAATAATGCCTTTAATATCAGGATTTTCTTTGAAAATATCGCGTGTTTCTGCAATGTCGCACAAATCTACTGCATAATTTTTCACTCTTTTCCCTGTGATTGCTTCAATACCGTCTAATACTGAGGGGTCGGAATTATTAAGGTTATCAACAGAGATAACCTCAAAACCGTTGTCAATCAAATCAATAATTGTATGGCTGCCAATATATCCACAACCGCCTGTAACCAATACCTTATTCATAATTAAATTTATTTAAAAGTTTTTGAATGTACCTTTATGCCTCAAAGTAAGAAGATTTTTGAATATATTTCAATAATCAAATTACGGCAACTTTATCATTATAACAAATATTAATCCGTAAAATTAATGAATTTAACAATACTTGTAGCAGAAGTTATTAAAATTTCAATAAAAGCAGGCAGAGAGATTTTAAAAATTTATACTGAAAAAAATTTTGAGGTTCAATATAAAAGCGACGACTCGCCACTGACTATTGCTGATGAAATCTCCAATAAAATTATTACTGAAGAATTATTAAAATTGACACCCCAAATCCCTATCATTTCTGAAGAAGGCACTGCTATTCCCTACGCTGTACGGCAGCATTTTGAATACTTTTGGCTGGTTGATCCTTTGGATGGCACTAAAGAATTTGTCTCTCGCACAGATGATTTTGCTGTCAATATTG
>JAYUUR010000390.1:0-10434 GCA_043754475.1 Saprospiraceae bacterium
GGGCTTGGTTGTGCTTCTGCATCTGTTGTTGAATATGTTGTTACAAGTTCCATGATTTTTTATTTTTAACAAAAATAGTATTAAAATGACACTATTCAAAGTGTATTGATGGGAAATATTATCCAGACTAAAAAGAATGAGTTAGTTTTAACGCTTTATTTTATACATCATCAAACGAATTAAATTTTATAAGAAATGAGGCAAATCAACGCTATTCTCAATAAATCCGAACAAGCCTTTAAAAAATACAGCCTTAAAGGCGGCAAGCAAAAAGCCGCTTTCCTGCGCGCTATTGCTGACGAAATCGAAGCCTTAGGCGATGTGCTAATAGAAACTGCCAGTCGTGAATCTAACCTCCCAACTGCTCGCTTCATGGGTGAGCGCGGACGCACGACCGGGCAAATGCGGATGTTCGCTAACTATATCGAAGAAGGCTCTTGGGTGGATGCTACGATTGACACGGCTCAACCCGATAGACAGCCGATTCCGAAAGTGGATTTGCGTAAAATGCTGGTGCCGATGGGGACGGTGGTAGTTTTTGGAGCGAGTAATTTTCCTTTAGCATTCTCAACGGCGGGGGGCGATACGGCTTCGGCTTTGGCTTCGGGCTGTCCTGTGGTCGTGAAAGCGCATCCCGCGCATATCGAAACGGCTCGATTGGTGGCATCTGCCATTTTGAAAGCGGCTGAGAAAACAGGTATGCCCGAAGGCGTATTTGCTCAAGTGGAAGGCGGTTTTGATGTTGGGCAACGGCTGGTGAAGCACCCCTCAGTATCGGCGGTGGCTTTTACGGGTTCGTTTGTAGGCGGCAAGGCTTTGTTTGATTTGGCTAATAAGCGTAAAAATCCGATTCCTGTATTTGCAGAAATGGGCAGTGTGAACCCTGTTTTTCTCTTTGAAAATGCTTTGATACTGAGGGGGGATGCTTTGGCTACTCAATTAGCGGATTCTGTTACGCTGGGTGTGGGTCAATTTTGTACCAATCCGGGTTTAATCATTGGCGTTGAAAGCGATGGTTTGAATACTTTTTTAAGCAGTTTTAAAGCTAAAATGCAAGCTAAAATGCCTGCGCCAATGTTGCATCAAGGCATAGCTGATAATTATAAAAAAGGCTTGTCTAAAGTATCTGAAATGGGAAATACAATTGTTGAAGAGCATATAACTGTTGCTTCAGATGGACATTTACTCAATGGTACCCCCTCAGTAGCAGTAGTAAATGGGGCTGCTTTTTTGAAAAATAAAGCCTTGCATCATGAGGTTTTTGGACCTTTTTCCCTTGTCGTAAAATGTAAGGATGTAGGAGAAATGAAGAAAATCATAGACCAATTGGAAGGGCAATTAACCGCTACTTTGATGGCTGAACCTTCGGATTTATTCAATAAAAATAAGCAAAACCCACTTATTCAAGCTATTTCTGAAAAATGCGGACGCCTTATTATGAACAATGCGCCGACAGGTGTTGAAGTGACGCACGCTATGCAACATGGCGGACCTTTTCCCTCGACGACTGATGCGCGGTTTACATCAGTGGGGACGAGCGCGATATTGCGTTTTGTGCGCCCATTGTGTTATCAAAATTTTACTAATGATTTATTGCCAGATGCTTTGAAAGAGGGCAACCCCCTCAGTATTTGGCGGAAAGTGGATGGTGAACTTGTAAAATAGTAAGCAGGTAGAGTTTTGTAAATGAAAGCAAGGTGCAGAGCACCATCATATTTGTAGAAAATTAATTCAAAATCCAATGTGTAAGGTGCAGCGCACTGAGATATGGGCGAATGTTGCGGTGCGCTGCACCTTCAAAATACTATCAACTTAACACCTACAAATATTTTGCGGCTCTGCCGCTTTTGGAGAGAAAATAATGAATATTTGGTTAAGAATTTTGAAATTCTTCCATCGTAAAACTAATTAGGTTGCGGTCATTTTCAACATTCTCAATAGCACGATTTAATTGTTCAAAATAAGCATCACGGCTTTGTTCCTCCTTTTTTTTAGTAGACCGAATGTTGATAGTAATTTCTGCATTGTCTAATAGCACAACGATGTCCCGAATTTTTTCAAAAATATCGGTATTAAATTCTGAAGCATTTATTTTAAAAGTAGATTGCATAGACTATTTTTTTAACAAATTTAAGCTAAATTTTCAATTTTGAAACAACCGTTGATAAATAAAAAAAAATAGCAATTATTTGAGAGCAGATTTATATTTTAAGGAAAGTGTGATGTTTTAAATATTGAGGAAAAAAATACCCATAATTCTACACTCTCAAAATTGTCGATTTCCCCAAATTGAGACAGGCGAATTATAAAATATTGATTTCCAACACATTATAAAACAATACCTTATCGGGCATTGTTTTTTTTTAATTCTTATTGAAGTTTTAACTTATTTATTTTTAATGGAAGTAACGCGCGTATTACTCATTGATGACGATGAAGATGACTACTTGTTGCTCGTCGACTATTTGCAAGATATTGAACACCGTATTTTCGAAGTAGAGTGGGCCTCTTCGTACAAGCAAGGCTTGAAGAGGCTGCGCGAGAGCAACGATTTTGAGGTGTGTCTCATGGATTTTTTATTGGGCGAAAAAACGGGTTTGGATTTGCTCGAACAAATAGATGCGGCTAATTGCCCTGTGCCAATTATCCTCTTGACAGGTAAAGGCGATGGACAGGTGGACATCAAAGCTATGCGGCGTGGTGCAACAGATTACTTAGTAAAATCCTCCGTCAATGCTGAAAAATTGGAACGCAGCATTCGCTATGCTATCGAACGCGCTACGCATTTGAAAGCCTTGCGTGAAAATGAAAGAAAATATAGGACGGTTTTCAATCAATCCGCCGATTTGATTTTTCTTTTTAATGAAAACGGAATTTTGTTGGATGCCAATCCCGCAACGGTGGTAACGGTCGGTGATAATGCTGAAATACTGAGGGGGGCGTCTGTTCGAGCTATTTTCGGAGGTAAATTGCTGAATTTGCTTGAAAAAATATTGGAAGATGGCAGCGGTTGTTCGGATGTAGAAGTGGAATTTACAACTCCCAAAAGTGATCAGCGTATCGGAATTGTATCGTTGGTGCATCATACGGAAGCTGATAAGCCTTATTATCAAGGCGTTATTCACGATGTTACGAAGCGCAAAAAAGCAGAACGAGAACTTTTAATAGCCGAAAAACTGGCGGCAACGGGTCGTTTTGTTAGGATGCTTGGGCATGAAATCCGCAACCCTTTGAATAATATCGGTTTGTCATTAGAGCAGATAGAATCAGAAATTGAACATGATTATTTAGCAGATTATTTGTCGATAATTAAACGCAATGCTATCCGTATTAATAACATCATTACCGAACTTTTGAATACGTCCAATCCAGGGCATTTATCTTTCCAAACCCATTCGCTCAGAGATGTGATGGAAGAAACACTTGAAATGGCGATGGATAGGATAATATTGAAAAATATAAAAATTACAAGAGATTATACTTCAAATGCTGCCGAAAATGTAGCAGCGGATAAAGAAAAACTGAAAATTGCCTTGCTCAATATTGTTTTGAATGCGATTGAAGTGATGTCTCCCAATGAAGGTGAACTTGTTGTTAGGCTCGATAAAATCAACGAATCCACCTGTCGCATTATGATTGAAGACAATGGTATCGGTATTTCAAAAGATAATTTGGGTCGTATTTTCGACGCTTATTTTACAAGCAAATCGAATGGCATTGGCTTGGGTTTAGCCTCTACTTTGAACATTGTGCAATCACATAAAGGGCGCATCGAAGTAGCTTCAGAATTGGGTAAAGGCAGTATATTCTCTATTTTTTTGCCAGTTTAAATTTTTAGATAATAGAAGATTAGACAGTAGAAATTAGACCGTTAAACATAAACACAGCAAACGTCTAACCATAAATTTTTTAATCAAATTTTAAATGTATTATTATTATTATGAAAAAAACATTCATTTATGTAGCACTGGTTGCTTCATCTGCCTTTACGGCATGTAGCGAATCGGCTAAAACCGAAGCTAAAAAAGAAGACGCTAAAGAAAAAATGGCTGAAGGCGCACAGCAAATAAAAGAAGGTGCGCGAGATGCTGCTGTAGTTGCAGCTGAAGAAATGGATCGTGATCGCCGCGAAGTCAATGAAAAGCTGGCTAAAGCAGCTAAAAACATAGACGATGAAATCGAAAAAGTGAATGCTGACATGAAAAAAGCGGCAGCCAAAGACAAGGCGATTCTTAAAAAACGTTTGGCAACACTTGAAGAACGCAGAAAAGAAGTGGCTGCTGACATGAAAGATGCTGCTGCCGATATGAAAACCGGCTGGAATGATTTCAAAGCGAAGGTCAATAAAACCCTTGAGGACGTTGACCGCGATATGAAAAATTAAGAATGAAATGAATTTTGTTTTAGATAACCGTGTTCAAATATTCGACTTGAAGGGTGAATCGCGCAAACGGTTCACCTTTCTTTTTTAATAAGTAGTAAAACTTCAATAATCACTACTTTTCAAATTTAACCCTTAGGTGCACCGCACCGCAATATTTGTAGTATTAAGGATAAAAAACCTCGTTTAAGGTGCAGCGCACCGAAATATTACGGTGCTCTGCACCTTAAACGAGCCTATATTTCAAAATTACTACAAATATTACGGTGCTCTGCACCTGACTGTTATAATAAAAAGTGCCGATTATTGTCGTTGAACCACTTAAAGGAATGTTAAATTCTGGTTTTTTATATGATTAATACCCTTATCAATCTTAACTTTATATTTTCAAAATTAAATTTTATAAAAAATCAATCATTTTTACATGAAAAAATTACTTTTTATTGCCATTCTCACCACATTTTCAGCTTTCGCTGTACAAGCTCAAGATACTAAAACGGCTACCACTGTCACACCTGTCGTGGCTGCTGCTCTTGACTCGACGAAGCTGAAAGAATATATCGGCTTTTATTCCATCGCTGATAATGCGATGGTGGATAAAATGACCATCGTTTTCAAAGATGGTGACCTTTACGGTCAAGCAGGTGACTACCCTGAAGCTAAATTAATTTTCAAAAAAGAAGATGAGTTCGAAGACAGTGGCTTCGGTGCTCAAATGTTTTTCAAACGGACAGATAACGCCGTTTCGAGTATCAAAATATTGGTACAGGATATGGAAATTATAGCTGTCAAAGAAGTGGGTAAGAAATAAAGGAATATGAACATCAAATGCCAAATCATAACTATTTTATGCTGTTTTCACCCCTGCTACCTTCTCCAAACCCAATTCGCCAATACTAATTTCCCGCATTTCCACTTTTCTTACTTTACCCGTAACAGTCATGGGGAAATAATCAGTGAATTTGAAGTATTTAGGAATTTTGTAAGCCGCTATTTGCCCTTGACAAAACGCTTGAATATCGGCACCTGTCACTGTTTTGCCTTCTCGAAGTTGCACCCATGCCATGACTTCTTCGCCTCGGGCTTCATCGGGAATGCCGATGACTTGCACGTTGGCAATTTTAGGGTGAGTATGCAAAAATTCCTCTATTTCACGCGGATAAATGTTCTCGCCCCCTCGAATAATCATGTCTTTGATGCGCCCGACAATGTTCACATAGCCCTCTTCGTCAATCACCGCCAAATCGCCTGTATGCATCCAACGAGCAGCATCAATGGCTTTGCGCGTGGCATCTTCATTTTCCCAATAGCACAACATAACACTGTAGCCTCGTGTACATAATTCGCCTTTTTCGCCGACGGGCAACACTTGCTCGGTTTCGGGGTCAATTACTTTTACTTCAAGATGAGGGTGAATTTGACCGACCGTACTCACTTGCTTGTTGAGCGGCGTACCAATGCGGGTTTGAGTACTGACGGGGCTGGTTTCGGTCATACCATAAGCGATTTGCATATCGTGCATGTGCATGACGGTTTGTACTTTTTTCATCACCTCAACAGGGCAAGGCGAACCTGCCATAATGCCCGTTCTCAAACTGCTCAAATCGTATTGATGGAAGTTAGGATGGTCTAATTCAGCAATAAACATAGTAGGCACGCCATAAATAGCTGTCGCTTTTTCATTTTGAGCAGCCTGCAAAACGGCTTCGGGTTCAAAACCTTCGCTGGGATAAATCATGGTAGCACCGTGCGTCAGGCAACCCAAATTACCCATCACCATACCGAAGCAATGATAGAGCGGAACAGGGATAACCAAGCGATCTTTATCCGTAAATTTCATAGTGCGGGCTACAAAATAGCCGTTGTTGAGGATATTATGATGGCTCAAAGTCGCACCTTTTGGATAGCCTGTTGTGCCGCTGGTGTATTGAATATTGATGGGTTCATCAAAAGATAATTCTGCTTGTCTTTGCTCCAAATCTTCGTTATTTACTGAGGGGGCATGGCTCAACAGTTCGTTCCAAGACCACATGCCATTGGTTGGCTGGGAATGCAAGCGAATGACAGCCCGAAGGTTGGGCACTTTGGGTGCAATCAAAGCTCCTGGCGCATGGCGGTACAATTCGGGTGCTAAATCATACAGCATTTGGGTATAATTCGAGGTTTTAAATTGGTCGGCAATCACCATCATGCTACAACCTGATTGATTGAGCGCGTATTCTAATTCATGCAGCCGATAACTCGGATTGATATTTACTAAAATTGCCCCGATTTTCGCCGTTGCTACTTGCATCAATAGCCATTCGGAGCAGTTGGGCGACCAAATGCCGATGCGTTCACCTTTTTTTAAACCGACTGCTATGAAAGCTCTCGCTAATATATCCACGTGTTCTTTCAATTCACGATAAGTCCAACGCACTTTTTGATACACGACGACCAATGCTTCATTATCTGGATATTGTGCTACGATTTTGTCGAACATATCGCCGATGGTATCGCCTAATAAGGGAGTGTCGCTTGTTGCACTGAGGTAACTGAGTTTTTTAGCCATGATATTAGTAGCGCGGAACTCCAGTTCCGCATATTTTTCTTATTTAAGTAAAAATTTAGATACTTATTTAATTTTATACTTAATTACTTATAAATTATTCAAAATAAAATCTTGAACCATATTTAAAACAGCATCCCTTTTTTCAATATGGGGAAAATGCCCGCATTTTTCAATTATATTAATTTCACAAAAACCTTTGACAGCATTTTTTATTTTATGCACCTGTTCCAAAGTACCATATTCATCATTATCACCTTGAATAACATAAACGGGGCAGGTAATTCGGGTCAAATCTTTTTCAATATTCCAATCTTGAAAAGTGGGTGTGAGCCAAGTCTCATGCCAAGCGTTAAAAATGGTTTCTGCTTGATTTTTATGGTATTTTTTTATTTTTTCCTTAATTTTTTCTGCATTTTTCAAAGTTTCGCGGATGCCTGCGCGTGTAATGTCTTCTACAAAAACATGCGCCGCTTCTGAAATAATGGCTTTAGGATGATATTTCGCCGCGTATAAAAGAGCAATGGATGCGCCATCGCTGTGCCCAAAAATGATGGGTTGGCGAATGTTTAATTTCAATAATAATGCTTCTAAAATATCCGCTTCTCGATGCAAATAATGATTAGGTCTGACCGTAGTGCTGTACGTCGTTTCCGCATTATCATTCACACAACCGCTCGATAAACCATAACCTCGACGATCATATACCATACAATTCAATCCACATCGAACAGTCAAAAGCTCCGGAAAATCTCGCCATTGCGCTATCGAACCCAAAGCATCGTGTAAAAAAATTAGGGTCGGTTTTTCATCTGAAGCCTGAATTTCTATCTTTTTCACCTGCAAAACGGCGGATGCGACGGCTATTTTTTCTTCTGTAATCAGCATTTATAGTGATGGATATTTCTAAAGTTTGAAATTATAACAAGTTTTGAAATGCTTCTTAAATTTTAATGAAAATCTTTAGAATTGACATTTTTAAATTCGCCCCCCTTCCCCCAAGGGGGAGTACTTTGTGAAGTATTTTAAAATAGTGAACTAATTATCAATTAACTTCGCCATGTACTCCCCCTTCGGGGGCAGGGGGGCGAGCGTAAGAATTTGACGATTATTTAACTTTAACTACTCAAACCAATAATTATGAAAAAATATTTATTTCTAATCATTTCAGTATCAATGTTTTATGCAAAATTATCCGCCCAAAAAAAGGATAATACTGCTAAACGCGCTGACTATTATACAGAACCGCACCGCCCTCAATTTCACTTTTCACCCGAAGCACATTGGATGAATGACCCTAATGGCATGGTGTATTATAAAGGTGAGTACCATATGTTTTATCAGTATTATCCCAACGATATTGTCTGGGGACCGATGCATTGGGGACATGCGGTGAGTCGAGATTTGGTTCAGTGGCAGCATTTGCCGATTGCGCTCGCGCCCGATTCGTTGGGCTATGTTTTTTCAGGGAGTGCGGTGGTAGATTGGCAAAATACATCTAAATTTCAGCAGGGTAGGGAAGCTCCTTTGGTGGCTGTTTTCACGTATCACGATATGGCAGGTGAAAAAGCAAACACCACCAATTATCAATATCAAGGCATTGCATACAGTAACGATAAAGGGAGGACATGGACTAAATATGCAGGCAATCCCGTTATCAAAAATACTGAGGGGTTAAAAGATTTTCGAGACCCGAAAGTATTTTGGCATGATGCTTCAAAACAGTGGGTGCTGATATTGGCAAGGGGTAATCAAGTGCAAATTTATAACTCCAAAAACATGAAAGATTGGGCTTTAGCCAGCCAATTTGGCGAAAATCATGGAGCAGCGGGTCGTCCGTGGGAATGCCCTGATTTGTTTGAACTGCCTGTTGATGGTAATCCTAAAAATAAAAAATGGGTGATGCTGGTAAGTTTGGGCGATGGTTCGCCGAATGGCGGTTCGGGTACGGAGTATTTTATCGGTTCATTTGATGGAAAGATTTTCAAAAATGAGAATAAGCCTGAAATAACACAATGGGTAGACTACGGGCGCGACAACTATGCAGGTGTCACTTGGTCAAATATACCCTCAAAAGATGGTCGGCGAATATTCCTCGGCTGGATGAGTAATTGGAAATATGCTCAAAAAGTACCCACTACACCCTGGCGCAGCGCGATGACAATCCCACGTACTTTGAGTTTGAAAAGTACGGAAAGTGGTTTAAAATTAGTCTCAAATCCTATTGATGAGCTGAAAATACTGAGGGGTAGCTTGGATGTAGCCATTGCACCGCAAAGTATTGAGAGTGAAACCAAACCTAAAAATGCTTTATCAAAATTAGTGAGTGGTGGTGAATTAACACTCGAATTTGAGAAAGGGACAGCCAACGACTTTGGTTTAAATGTAGCGAATAGCAAAGGGGAATACTTGAAAATAGGCTTCGATATAGCCACCAATCAATTTTATATCGACCGCACCAATGCCGGTAAAAAAGACTTTTCAAATGAATTTGTAGGGAAGCACTTCGCGCCTCGTTTTTCAAAATCCAATATCATCAAACTGCATATTATTTTTGACGCCTCTTCCGTCGAGGTCTTCGCAGACGATGGTTTGACAGTGATGACCGATGTCTTTTTCCCGAATGAAAATTTCAATAAATTGACATTTTATGCCAATAATGGTCAGATGAAATTGAAGCGGGGTAGGGGGTATGCTTTTAGGAGTGCTTGGCGGTGAAATTATGATGCAATTGGTTATTAAATCGAGTTTTTATTGAGGGGTAAAAAATAATTGTTAATTGATAAAGAAGGGTTAAATCTTAATTAAGGTTGTAAATTCTATTTTCAATGATGAATTTACAACCTTAATACTATTTTTACAGCAAAATAACATTCCATAAATTTTAAAAAAAATAAAACGATGCAAATCAAATGGGAAGGCGTTTATCCTGCCTTGACAACTAAATTCAATGCTGACGATTCACTCGATTTAGAGTCTTTCGCTATAAATCTGGATGCTCAAATCAATGCAGGGGTAGATGCCCTCATCATCGGCGGTTCGCTCGGAGAAGCGAGTACGCTGGATGATGATGAAAAATTTGAGGTTTTGCGCTTTGCTTTGGATTATGTGAAGGGCAAAGTGCCTGTTATCCTCAATATTACTGAGGGGGCTACACGCCGCGCGACTGCCTTTGTGAAAAAAGGGGAGGCGATGGGGGCGCATGGTTTTATGTCGCTGCCGCCTATGCGCTACAATAGCGATGCACGGGAAACCATACATTTTTTTAAAGCCATAGCCGATGCCACCGACAAGCCGATTATGATTTATAACAATCCTGTGGATTATAAAGTGGAGGTCACTATTCCGATGTTCGAACAATTGCTGAAAGAACATGCCAATATTGAGGCGGTGAAAGAATCCACGCGCGATGTGTCCAACGTCACGCGCCTCCGCAATGCTTTTGGCAACCGTTTGAAAATCCTTTGCGGCGTGGATACTTTAGCGATGGAAGAATTGGTCATGG
>JAYUUR010000391.1:0-3444 GCA_043754475.1 Saprospiraceae bacterium
AATTATTTTAATCTTTTATCAAAATATGGTTTCAACACTTTTTTATCTAAGATGACGAAAAACAAAATGATGTTAAAAATTAAAAAACCATATGCCCACATCGGGTTAGATAATATTGAAGTGACCCCCTCAGTATTGACCGTTATAGCGGGCGTTGTAGGAGCTGTTGTTGTTGAAAAAATCATCCACACAACAAGTGCTGACAATGCACCCATAAACAACATAAAAAACAAGGGCGTTCTATCCGTCCGAGGCGTAGCTTTTTTAAGCGACAACACATTATCCAACACATTTTCTGTGAAGCGCATCGAAGGCATCTCAAGATCGAGTTTCAAAAGTTGCTCATCCATGAACGCATATTTTCGAAACTCTGCTTTATATTCAGGGCTTTCAATCATGAGTTTTTCATGCTGCTGCATGACGTCGGGCGTTGCCAAGCCGTCAATCACTTCCCACATTTGTTCTTCTGATAATTGTTTCATTACCTTTAAATTTTAAATTTATTAAATTTAAAAAATATGTATAAAGCATTATTTATTAATGAGTTACAATTTTTTAATTTTAATTAAAACTTTTTGTGTTAAATTATAATAAACTTTGAGCCTCTCCCTTGAGCATATCTTGCATCACATCCGCCAATCTTTTACGAGCGCGGTAGAGTTTTACTTTTACCGTATTCGACTCTATGCCGACTATTTCAGCTATTTCATCCAAAGATTGTTCCTTTAAATAGAAAAGAGTAATCATTGTAACATCATCTGGCTGCAATTGTTTCAAAGCCTTCTGAATGTAAAACTGTTGCTCTTTCCTTTTCATACTGTCGGTCGAATCGCCCCCCCTCAGTATTGACACCTCCGAGTGGGCATAGTCAAGGTCTTCAGTCTGTATTTTTTTCTTCTGCTGAATCGTCAACGCGGCGTTCATAATAATTCGATAAAACCACGTGGTGAATTTTGCCTCCCGATTAAAATTCGGGAGTGCTTTAAAAGCGCGAACAAAGGCATCCTGCCCTGCTTCCTCCGCATCTTCGCGGCTACCGAGTATGCGATAGGCAATGGTGAAGGCATAATCCTTATGCCGATTCACCAGCTCGCGATAAGCGGGCGTCTCACCCCTCAGTATGCGCTCGATGAGCAGTATGTCTTTGTCCTCCGTTGTCTTCACGGTTGATTGGATTGCAGATTTTTATAAAAGGTTACAGGCTATTCCTAAATGATGAATTATAAATGATGAACGATGAATAATAAAATATTGCGTCTTGCATACTTTAAAAGTATTTAAGGTGTATTACTGATTGAAAATCAATGTTTTATAAATTGTCAAATTTTTTTTTAAAGCTACCCGTAACCTATTGCGCCTACCTTCTATCATATGAGCATACGAAATTCGTTAAAGTTTTTAAGAAATAAAATTTATTAACAGTAAAAAATATAGACAACATGACACCGCAGCAATTAGCATTAATGGTTCCCATAATCGGCTCAATCGGTTTATTCACGATGATTATTTTTATTCGCCGCTTCGAAAATATAGAACGCATGGCGATGATAGAGCGCGGACTCAATCCCAAGGATGCCAAAACCGTTTGGGGCAAACGCGACCCTCATCGTCCCTTGCGTTTTGGATTTACGGCGGTCGGTATCGGCTTGGGTTTATTCTTTGGCAATTTATTTTTTCACGATGAAGGCGTGATAGCCGGATTGATTGTCCTTTGTGGTGGCGTGGGTTTGTTAAGTGGCTATCTTTTGCAGATGGGCTTGCAAAGTAAAGCCAACAAAGATGATAAAGATAAAACAGAATCCGACGAATATCTTTAATCCATAAAACCTAATGAAAATCAAAAAGCCGTTCGATACCCCTCAGTATCTAACGGCTTTTTGATTGTTCAGATAAAAAAAAGTGCATCAAGTTCTGACCTGACGCACGAAATTCTTAAATACTCACAATTAAAACTAACGGTAAATTATTTCATTTGGATCTCTGCAATTATAGCAACACGACAAAGTTAAAAATTGATTTGAAATAAAAAAAATTATTTTAGATTAATCTAAAATTTTATTTTTAACATTTGAAAAATAAAATTTAATTTCTTTAGAATTGAAATAGAGAAATTTAATTTTAAAAATACCCCCTCAGTATAGGATTCGTTTTGAATCAAAAAAGAGGTGTTTGATTTTAATATATCTTGCATAAAAATCAAAATTTTAAATTTTTGTTAAAAAACAAATTTTATTCGGCACTATCTTGTAAAATATTTAGAAGGCGCGTATATTTGTACCATAATGAATCATACGGTAACGACATATTATCTCATCTCTTCTATTGAGCGTCAAATTCGACCGCTACGACCAAGTCGTATTCCGCCACGCGTGAGCGTGAAATAACCCAATCTATCCGGCACAAAGAGTTCAAGGAACTTAGCCGTACAAGTATCAAATACCATTTCCCTAACCGTTTATTTTGTCATTGGTTTAAGAGCCATCGGTCATTACTGCACGTTATTTGCATCTTGCTCCTAATGTCTTCTGACTCATGAAAAATCTCTGACTCATAGTAATTTGTATCTACTATATTTTATGTTTTTTAAATGTATAAACTTTTCATTATCAAGCATTTAAATTCTTTTTAAAAGAAAAATGGACATTCAGCAGAATATTTCGATTAAAGATTTCACCATTGTTGTGGCTAACGAATCACATGCACCCTATGCTCAACAAATTTGCGATTTGATTGAAGAATCCGCTCGCGTGCGTGGGACGGGCATTGCCAAGCGTGACCCTGAATATATCAAAAAGAAATTAGTGTCAGGTCATTCGGCAGTGGCTTTGGATGGCGATAAACTCGTGGGTTTTTGCTATGTCGAAACTTGGGGGCATGGCAATTATGTATCCAACTCAGGCTTAATCGTTGATCCCGAATATCGCAAACACGGTTTGGCGCGGGCGATTAAAAAAGAGGCGTTCGATTTGGCTCGCAATCTTTACCCCGATGCTAAAGTATTTGGCATTACTACCAGCGGTCCGGTCATGAAAATCAATACCGAACTCGGCTACATGCCCGTCCCTTTCAGCGAGTTGACGCAAGACGACACGTTTTGGAAAGGCTGTAGTAGTTGCCCTAATTATGCAATTTTACAAGCAAAAGAATGTAAAATGTGCTTGTGTACGGGTATGCTCGCTCCCTCAAAAAATGAAGAATTTCGCATGAAAATTGACCTCAGCCATCAGATTATTAATAATAAAAAAGCAGAACCTAAGCCTATTATGCCTTTAGTTCAAAAGCCTGTAGAAGACTATAAAGAGTTCAAAACAGTGCGTTTTGCTACGGATTTCTTCTAAAAAGTAGCGGGGTTGTGTAATAAGTTTTTCAAGTTTTTTTGCCCAAATTATATTCTGTTTTTTAATACAACCTTGCGAGGGTTCAAAACCCTCGCAAGGTTATTTC
>JAYUUR010000392.1:0-3428 GCA_043754475.1 Saprospiraceae bacterium
CGACCAAATACTGAGGGGTAGCCTTCAAAAAGCCCGTTGGATAGAACGCGGACCGGGTAATGTAGGCGGACGAACAAGAGCTATATTAGTAGATTTGAATGACCCGACACGCCAAACTGTTTTCGCAGGCGGCATCACAGGCGGTCTTTATAAAACGACTAAAATTACTTCTACCAAGCAGGAATGGGTCAAAATTAATGATTATCAAGACATTTTGACCGTTAGCAGCATTGCTCAAGATGCGCGGAATCCTAAAATTATGTATGTCGGCACAGGCGATGCGGACGGTAGAGATGCGCCGGGCAATGGTATTTACAAAACCGTTGATGCAGGTAAAACATGGCGATTATTGCCTTCCACAACAAATGGCGATTTTAATATTGTCAGTTCAATGGTCGTGACGCCCGATAGTGGTTATGTGTTGGCAGCGACTTTTGGCGGCGTATATAAAAGTAAGGACAATGGCGAAACATGGTATAAAGTATTGGGTTCAGGTTTAAAATTTGGAAGCACCGATGATAAATTTTACAAAATAGAACGCGCTTCGAATGGGCGTTTTTATGCTTGTAATACAGGCAGAATTTTTAAATCCAACGGTTTTGGAGAAGCCGGCACTTGGGAAAATATATCTAAAGCTGAAAATAATTTTCCCGGCGGTTGGTCACGAACTGAAATAGCGGTTGCGCCTTCTAATCCGGATGTTTTATATACTGTTGGCAGTGTGAGCAATCGAGGAACAGCCGTTTATCGCACCAATGACGGAGGCACTTCATGGCAAGCAGGCTCAAAACCGAGTTGGCGAGATGGTTGTGGTGGCAATGCGAGTGATGCTGATTTCACAAGAGGACAAGCTTGGTATGATTTGAGTTTGGTGGTTTCGCCCAACGATGCAACATCGGTTTTTGTAGGGGGTGTTGACTTGTTCAGCAGTTCAAACAGTGCTCAATCGTGGAATCAAATGACCGTTTGGACAGGCAATTGTGGTGCTATTCAATATGCTCATGCCGACCAGCACGTAGCTATTTTTGAACCCAATAATCCGAACGTTTTATACATCGGTACTGACGGGGGTGTTTTCCGAATTGATAATCCTTCGGGTAGTTTTCAAGTAAAAGAAAAAACGGATGGCTTTATAACAACGCAATTTTATGCAAGTGCCATACATCCCGACTCTGCAGCCAACCATTTTATTGCTGGTGCACAGGATAATGGCACATTGATAATCAACTCTGCCGGTGTGGGCAATGCGAACGGGCGTTCGATTGGGGGTGACGGATTCCTTTGTTTTATAGATCAAAATCAACCGAATATCCAAATTGGCTCTATTTATTACGGCGATTGGAAATTATCTACCAACGGCGGCAGCAGTTTTGGCGGTGGTGCAAAATCCAACGGTGGCTTTTTTAATCCTGCCGATTACGATGATGTGCATAATATTTTATATGCTCAAACCAATGGCGGCGAGTTGTGGCGTTGGAAAGTGAATGTCAATCAAGGAGAAACTGTTGATATTGCAGGCACAACGGTGAGTAATATTTCCAATATTTATGTTGATTTGAATAAAAAAAATCGCATTTATATAGGCACTTCTCAAGGGAAACTGTATCGCGTGGACAATGCTTCGGAAGGCACAACGCTTACGGATGTAGCCTTGAAAGGTAATTTTTCAGGATTTGTATCCAGTATTTCCGTTGAAAAAGGTGATACGAATCACCTACTCATTACCCTTTCAAGCTACGGCGTGCCGAGTGTGATGGAATCTAAAGACGGTGGTGCAATTTGGACGAATATTGAAGGCAATTTGCCTGATATGCCTATTCGTTGGGGTATATTTAACCCTGCTGATGGTCGCCAAATCATGCTCGCTACTGAGGGGGGTGTCTGGTCAACCAATCAAATTAATGGTAAAGAAACGATTTGGTTTCCACCGTTTCCGGGTCGCGGCACGCCTATAGTTCGCACGGATATGTTGCAAGTGAGAGAGTCCGATTTGACTGTTTTAGCCGCTACTTATGGTCGGGGTTTGTGGACAACCACTTCTTTAGGAGCACCAAAAGCCGTTATAAATTTCAATGGTGTTTCCTATGTGACTGCTTCGACTTTTTTCAAGGGAGAATCTTCTAACGCTGCCGAAAATTTTCTTTGGAACTTTGGCGATGGTGCTACTGATACACTTGAAAACACAAGTCATGTTTATAATCAAACAGGCATTTATAATATTGCATTGCAAATAAATGGCGATGAAAAACTGACTTCTAACAGCAAACTCAAAATTTTACCGCAATTACCGACGCCTTATAAAACGTCTAAAAGTGGCTATCTCGGCAATTTTGAAACTACAGATGAGCACTTCGGTACTTATAGCCTAACGGGTTCAGTTTTTGAAAAAGGCAAATCTGCTATTATTGGCAAATCAGGCACGCACAGTGGCAATAATGCCTACGTTTTAGGCATAAAAGAGCAATCTTATCAGAAAAATACAACAGCTTATTTGTACTTGCCGATGTTTGATATGACTCAAAAAAGCATTTATCAGTTCAGTTTTTGGGCATTTTATGATATTCAACGCGGTTATGATGGTATGCAAGTCGAGTATTCATTGGATAAAGGCGTGAGTTGGCAGACGCTTGGCTCAGCTACTGATGCCGATTGGTATGACTATAATAATACAACTGTGGTCGGGGGTGCTTTCCAAATCGGCTCGGCATATTTTTCAGGACAATTAGATGATTGGAAACGATTTAAAATTAATATCAGTCCGCTGGCAGGTAATGCCAATGTGACTTTCCGTTTTGTTTTCAAATCTGATAGTGATTTGGCGAATGGCGCAGGTGTAGCGATTGACGATGTAGAAGTGTCCAAATATGAAGGAGAATTGAAAACGGCTATTGTCAATCAAAGTGGTGCATTTACGAAAGCACAAACCGGTATTGATGTCAAATTCCAAACGCAGCCAGAGTTTTTTGCTAAAAACTTTGAACTTGAAATGTCTGAAAATGGTAAAACTTTTAAAAAAGTAGAAACCTTCGAAGCAAAAGGTATTTCGTCGGAGGAGCTACTTCAATATGGAGCAACTGTGAGTGGTACGCCGTTCGATATTTATTATTTCAGAGTAAAAGCCATCAATGAAGATGCGTCCTCTAATTATAAATTAGATTTTTATTCAGATCCTTTTGTTGTGAAACGATTTAAAGATACACCGCTATCAGTTAATAAAGCCTATCCAAGTCCGTTCAAGGATTTTGTAGGCGTTTTATTCACTGATTTTGTTCAAGATGATGTTGAATTTAGGTTGTATGATGTAGCAGGAAGGCTCATCACAACTGAAAAGCTAAAAGTATCAGGCATTTATCATGAAATAAAAACAGTGGGTTTACCCAAAGGCATTTATTTATTGAGTGTGGCTATTGGGGCGAATAAGCCGGTCT
>JAYUUR010000393.1:0-3423 GCA_043754475.1 Saprospiraceae bacterium
TACAGGATTTTTCAATTAGCATTTCATGTGTTTTCCTTGCAAAAATACCTGTTTTAACCCTTTTGCTATGGCTTTAAAAAATCTTCGGAGTTTTCAGTACTTATAGTCCACATTTAAACAGGATTGAAACTTTTTGGCGAAAATGTAAATATGAGTGGTGATTGCCTGAAGACTATCAATCTTGGAAACATTTAACTTCTAAGTTAGATCATATTTTAGACAATTTTGGAACAGCCTATCAAATCAAATTTAAAGAATTTTAACAGCGTTTATTTAAATATTACTACTTACATACGTGTTTTATTGATTTTTGTTTCAAAAAAGTTTTAATTTATGGTGCAAGATATTCTACACTTCTCGAAAGGCATCCTTCTAATTGCACGTTAACACATAAAAAATTTAAATATGCAATAACTTATTGAAGCTATTTTTTTCAAATAGTGCAATTCAAAGTATTAGATTAGATTTGTCTTTAATTTTTCTCTCTTTCGAGAGAATGCCTTTGGCAGAAGGGATGCCTTCTGCCAAAGGCATTCCCTCGAAAGGCATAACATCTACTTTCTACAACTATGGGAAAACACAACGATACAGGCAAAAGGGGCGAAGACCTTGCCGCCCAATACTTCGAAGAAAAAAACTACCGACTTTTAGAACGCAATTGGCGGCATGGTCGGGCAGAGTTGGATATTATAGCAATGGATGGCAAAACGATGGTTTTTGCAGAAGTCAAAACCCGCTCGGATGATATTTTTGAACGCCCTGAAAATGCGGTGAAAAATAAAAAACGAGGGCTGATGATCAAAGCGGCTATCGGCTATATGCACAAAAGCCAGCATGAAAATGCCATTCGATTTGATATTTTGAGCGTGATACTGAGGGGGGGTAAAGACCCTCAAATAGACCATTTTAAAGATGCCTTTTTCCCTGATTTGGCTGAGTAAATAGTTAAATCACTAATATTTTAAACCCATTATTCGTATTATCATAAAAAAACAATCCTCACTATGAAAAAAAGAACTTTTCTACTATGGCTTCCAATCTTTTTCATGACTACACTTGCTGCTCAATCAGTTGAAAAAGCGGCTGAAAAGCCCTACATAGACGTCATTGGGTCAGCCGAAATGAGTGTTGTGCCTGATGAAATATATGTTTTTATTCGGTTGCAAGAGCGCAAACAAAATAGAACTGTTTTACAACAAGAAGTCGAATTGAAAAACCGATTGAACAATATTGGTATTAACCTGGAAAATCTTTTTGTTAAAAATTTTGTCGGCGATTATCGTCAATATAAGGTTTTTAAAAAAGATATGCAGGCTACCAAAGAGTTCAGTTTGAAATTGACGAATGTCATGCAATTGGATTCTGTTTTTAAACAATTGGATTTGATGGATGTGGAAGACGCTAAGATTGAACGGCTCAACCATAGCAAAATGCCTGAATTGCGTAAAGAAGTGAAAACAAAAGCGATGATTTCTGCAAAAGAAAAAGCGGATTACCTTTTAGCGGCTATTGGCGAACAGACAGGAAAACCCATTTTTATTATTGAAAATGAAACCAGTTCTAATTATGACAATTCGCAGATAAGAATGAGGAGTTCAAATTCAATCGGTAGCAATGAATTTTTAGAAATGAACCAAGGCACTTCAGAAAGCAGTTCTTTCCAAAAAATATTGATTCGATTTACTATTTCAGCGCGGTTTTCAATAAAGTAATGGGGGTGTAAAAGCATGTTTAATGGCTTTGTATTTGCATAAAAAGGGGGTACAGGTCAGCTTGTACGCTCTTTTTAATCACTTAGAAGAGTTCTCGAAAGGCATAGACTGTCGAGCGGGATACGTCAAAACGGGCAGCTAACCGTGTTATGCGACCGTAGGTGTTACCATAATTAGCGATTAAGGCTATCTTTGCCCGTACTTCGATTGTTAAATCTACCCAATTTTCATATTTGATTCCATATGTCAATGAACTCGGGGACTCTTTTAGATGAATTGCTCGTAGTTGCATATTGTTGGTACTTTTACAACTATAAGTATTTTCGGACTATTTGAGTTCACCTTTGTTAAATGGGTTTTGAAACTTCCCAAAATTTAAAATATATGTCGTGCTGCTTCGTCAAAACTATTATAAATGAAGTACGTGACATTACATATCAATACACCAATGGCTGACGCTCAAAATCGTCAAATACAAGAAACCGTCCGACGTGAACGCGGACGTTTGTTAGCGTTTATCCGCCGTCGCATCCCAAGACCGGAAGATGCTGAAGATATTGCACAAGATGTTTTTTATGAGTTGACGGAGATGTTTCGCCTCATGAAGCCCGTAGAACAAATCGCTTCATGGTTGTTTACGGTGGCGCGCAACAAAATTACCGACCGTTATCGAAAGAAAAAACCAGTCTTGCTCGAGGATGTCTTCACGTTTAAATCCAGTGCTGATGAAGATAAAGCTTACTTGCTTGATGAGCTGCTCCCTGCTGCCGATGTTCGCTCGGCTGATGTGGAAATGATGCGCGAAACCATCATGGAGGCACTCATGGAAGCCCTTGACGAATTGCCTGCTGAACAACGGGATGTGTTTGTGCAGCATGAGTTGGAGGATAAAAGTTTTAAGGAAATTGCAGAAGAAACGGGCGTCACGCTCAATACTCTTTTATCTCGTAAAAGGTACGCAGTTTTGTACTTGCGTGAGCGGCTTAAATCTTTATACGATGACCTTTTGTCTAATTAAAAATTATTGTTGAATTATTTAAACTTAAAAATATGAAGAGTTTCTGGGTTTTAAAAGGTCTTAAAATTCTTGTTTTGATGGCTTTTTTCGTTCTTTTAGTAGGTTCTATCGTGATGTGGCTTTGGAATTGGTTGATGCCTGATCTTTTCAATTTGCCTATTATTTCTTTCGGGCAAGCGGTGGGTTTGACGGTGTTGACGCGGATTTTGGCAGGTGGATTGCGCTTAGGTGCAGGAGCTGCGGGCAACAAAGAACATTGGGAACAAAAGCGTCAAATGTGGGAAAAATGGTCAGCCATGACACCTGATGAGCGTCATAAATGGAAATCAGAATGGCGCGACCGTTGTCGCCACAGCCGCTCTATGGGCTTCAAACGGCAGGAAGAAGAAAGTGGGGGCGACCAAATTTAATGTCATTGAAATTGTTTTTTCATTTTGATATAGGAAAGTCGAAAAGTGTTAAATCTTTTCGGCTTTTTTTATTCGTATTCCCCCAACCCCCAAGGGGCAGGGCTGTTAAGTTCTGAGGTTTTAAGCGGCAGAGCCGCGAAATATTTGTAGCAACTATTAATGTATAGTTCGTAAGGTGCAGAGCACCGAAATATTATTAGGTTACGGTGCGCTGCACCTTAACAAATCCGAATAAAATTTGCTACAAATATTATGGTGCTCTGCACCTTTTAAAGAACTTAAC
>JAYUUR010000394.1:0-3420 GCA_043754475.1 Saprospiraceae bacterium
CCTTCTTCTTTTATGGCTATCGACAAACCTTTATCGGGTAATTGACCAAAGGATTTTTCAGTAAAAATTATTGCAAAAAAAGTACTGAAAAATAACAAAAAACGGAGTTGAGTTTTAGTTTTCATAGATTGAATTTGTTTAAAAACTTGTAAATTTTGGGAATATTCTGTGGTTGCCGCCAACTTTAAGGAAAACCACCGCAATAGCACATATATTTCAACAAATGTAAAAGAACTAAATGACAACATCAAATTATTTTGTTAAAACCACACAAAGTATTGATAATGAATGTTTTGTAGCGCAATCAGTATATTGAATCAGTATTTTTAAATTTAAAACAATACAAAATACGCAATGTGCTTTTTTGTATTGTTTATTCTTTAACAATACAAAATACGCATTCTTTGCCTTGCTCATTATTAGGCATCAATTACAGTTACTCTTTGAAAGGCATTAACCCCCTCAGTATTTATACTCTTTTGGAAATTTATGTATCTAATACTTTAAAATCTACACCTTAAAGTTATCCATGCGGACAGAGCATCGCAGAATAAAGGCTAAAAAAAGCATTTACTGTAGTGAAAACTTTAAACTAAACTATGTTTGAGACAAACAAAGGTATAAATGCTTTGAACCAATATTGGTTTGAGACAAACAAAGGTATAAACGCTTTAAACTAAACTATGTTTGGAGCAAACAAAGGTATAAATGCTTTGAACCAACATTGGTTTGAGACAAACAAAGGTATAAATGCTTTAAACTAACATTGGTTTGAGACAAACAAAAGCATAAATGCTTTGAACCAATATTGGTTTGGAGCAAACAAAGGTATAAATGCTTTGAACCAATATTGGTTTGGAGCAAACTAAAGTATAAATGCTTTAAACAGAGGTTGGTTTGAAGTTTTTAGAGGTGTAAATGGGTTTTTTTTATTTAAAAATGAAAATAATAACATTTATTTTAGATAAAATGTGGAGTTTAATAATATTTGGCATTATATTATATATAATAAACGTAAATATTAATTAACCATTTAAACTTTCAGAAAATGAAAAGTTCTATTGTATTTACATTTAAAACGCTTCCACAAGCGGAAAAAGCAGAGTTTGCTGCTAATGTCATCACTAAAATGACCACTGACCCTCAGTTTAGAAGCCTCCTACCACAAGTAGAGAATTTGAAAACGGCGTATGAGGCGTATCAAGCGGCGGCTTCAAAAGCCAGCGATGGCGGCAAGGCGGTAACACTTGAAAAAAACGCCAAATTGGAAGACATGGTGTATCAACTCAGTACCGTTGCACGCTATGTGGATGTCATGGCGAATGAAAGCGAAGCCGTTGTGTTGGCTGCTGGTTTTGCCACACGCAAAAAGCCTACAGCCGTTACTTCATTGACCACGCCTACAAAATTGGAAGTTGCCAATGCTGAAAAAGATGGGTCGGTTTATCTTTCATGGGAAGCCGTGGCAGGGGCAAATATGTACGCCATCGAAAAACGGGTGAAAGGCACTGAAGAATGGCGCAATGGCGACTATCGCGGCGGAAAAAGTGCTGTTTTGGAAGGCTTAGAGTCAAATGTTCTCATCGAATTTAAGGTGTTAGCGATTCACATCTCTGGCATTAAAAGCAACTGGAGCCAACCTGTGCAGGTACTGGTTTCGTAAAAATGCCCTGCTTATTAGACCTGTTGCTTTGTTGTGTGATCCGTATTTACATTCCATAACTATTTCACCCTTCGCCGCTCATTTCAATCAACTCATTTCTATATTTTGAAAAGATATTAGATTTTGAAATAAAGCCTATGAAATGATTGTTTTCATCTACTACTGGAAGATTCCACGCTTGGGTGTCATCAAACTTTTTCATAATCTCGCTCATGCTCTCGTGGGTGCTCAATACTGAGGGGGGGGCTGTCATCAAGGTTTTAATGAAAATTTTATCGTATTTATCGGTTTCAAACATGACATTGCGGACATCGTCGAGGGTGATAATGCCTTCGAGTTCATTATCGGCATTGATAACGGCAAACAGATTGCGTTTTGAGTCCTTAATAACTCCTATTAAAGCCCTCAAAGTAGCATTCACTCCAATCGTTTTAAAATCCGTTTCAATAACATTTGACGTTTTTAACAGCAATAAAATATTGCGATCTTTATCGTGGCTGAATACTTCGCCGCGCGCTATCATATCGCGCACTTCTAAGGAAACGGGTTCAAAATGTCGAACGATAAAATTGGAAAGAGTCGATACAATCATCAAGGGAATAATGAGCTCATAACCGCCCGTCACTTCGGCAATCAGAAAAATACCTGTCAAAGGTGCATACATCACGCCACTCAGTATGCCCGCCATACCGACCATACTGAAATTGCCCAAAGGCAAAGACAAACCAAATGTTTTATTGAAAATAAGGGCGAAACAATAGCCTACAAATGCGCCCACGAATAATGAAGGTGCGAAGTTACCCCCGTTACCGCCACTCGATAAAGTAACACTCGTAGCAATGGCTTTAACAAATATGGTTGCGCCGATAAAAGCAATCACCCAACCATCTTGAAAACGATGTTCTGAGAAAATACTATTTTTCAATAAAACATCCGTCTTGCCATCTGCTAAAAGGCGAATACTCGCATAACCCTCTCCAAAAAGTGAAGGGAAAATATAGATTAAGCCAGCCAATATCAAACCGCCAATCAAGGCTTTTAAATAAACATTGATTTGCCAATTTTTAAAAAAATGGGAAATGGCATGTGAAATACGCACATAATAAAGCGAAACAAATGCTGAAACAACAGCGAGCAAGAGATAATAAGGTACGTTTTTATAATTAAATGCCTCTTGCAAACGAAATTGAAACAAAGTCGCTTCATTGAATACAATTTTTGAAAATAATGCACCGACTGCTGCTGATATAATTAAAGGTATAAATGAAGACAAAGTCACTTCCGCCAATAGCACTTCCATTGCGAACATCACGCCTGCAATCGGCGAATTAAAAACCGCCGCAATACCTGCCGCCGCACCGCAGCCCAAAAACAATACCCGCTCGCGATAGGGCAGATTCCAAGCCGTTGCAATATTGCTACCGACTGCCGAACCTGTAATAACAATGGGAGCTTCCAAACCTGCCGAACCACCCATGCCGACAGTCAAAGCACTCGTAATGATGTGTGAAAAAAGCTTATGCCGCTTTACAAAAGCTGATTTTTGAGCAATTTCGTAGAGTATATTTGAAACCCCTTTGCCTAAATCCCCCCTCAGTATTTTCTTTACAAACCATACCGTTAAGACAATACCGATAATGGGAAGGAAAACTTTAATGGGCATTTTTTCAGGAGAAAACAAGCCATCATGGCTGCCCGACTTATCAGACAATAAAAGATTAGTTAATGTATGAATAGAGTGTACCAATGTTTTTAAA
>JAYUUR010000395.1:0-10316 GCA_043754475.1 Saprospiraceae bacterium
GCCAAACTCTGCCCGACAGCCAAATTTGAAGGGTATGAAATGCCCTCGCCACTGATCTCCATTTGCATATCTTTAGCTGAGTTTATTTCACCTCCATAAAATGATGATAAATCCATCGTAAATACACCATTATTGCATTGAACATTGAAGTTTCGATTGTCAACAATTACTTTATCTTTTTTATCTTTCATCATCACAGACATCACGGCTTCAAAGCCGCCTGCCGTGCTTTTAAAAGATGTCATCGTTTGGGTTTGCGATGTCTGTAATTTATTTTTATCATCGTAATGTTCAAAGCTCAAACGAGTACCTTGTTTGGAGGTGTAAAATGCCTCAGCACAGTTTTGGGCATAAGAAACATGGCTACACATATACATAGCCATCAGAATTGAGAATTTCAAAATTTTCATAGTTCATTGATTTTTGATGTTAAAAAAATAGAATGATTGCCTTCATTACAAAGTTATAGAAAAAAAAATGTGATGCACAATCCTTCAATTAAGTTAATTTTGAGAAAGTAAATTTTGAAATAAAACAGAATGTTTTATTTTTGCCCTCAATGAATAATCTTCTCGATACAGCTATTGAATATCTACATGGCGTCGGTCCTTTAAAAGCCGATATGCTGAAAAAAGAGTTGCGGATTTTTACTTTCCGCGATTTGCTTTATCATTTCCCGTTTCGATATATTGATAAAACGCGTTTCCATAAAATATCTGATATTACCGAAGAATCTGACGCTGTTCAACTCAAAGGCATTTTGCGCCGATTGGAAGTGAAAGGCGAAGGCAGGGCTAAACGTTTGGTGGGCACTTTCCGGGATGAATCGGGTAGTATTGAGTTGGTTTGGTTTCAAATGATTCATTTTTTAGAGAAATCTCTAAGCGTGGGCGGTGAGTATATTGCTTATGGTCGGGTGAATTGGTATGGCGGACGAGTCAGTTTTCCTCATCCCGAAATGGAGTTGGCTACACCTGAAAAATTGGAAAAAGCCCCTACTTTCGACCCCGTTTATCCCTCGACTGCTAAGCTGGATGCTAAAAATTTGGACGCTAAAGGGCAGCGAAAAATCATCAAAACGCTGTTAGAGAAACTCAAACCAACAGACATTACTGAAAATCTGCCTGACTATATTACTGAAAAATACAAGCTACCCCCTCAGTATCAAGCACTGATAGCCATTCATACGCCTGAAAGCCAGCGTGAATTGGATTGGGCACGCAATCGCTTGAAATTTGATGAATTATTTTTTCTTCAACTCAAATTATTGCAGTCAAAACAAATTCGCAAAGGCACTATCAGAGGACATGTTTTTGAAAAAGTAGGCGATTTTTTCAATACCTTTTTTAAAGACATTTTGCCTTTTAGTTTGACAAATGCTCAAAAGCGAGTCATTAAAGAAATTCGCAGTGATTTGGGGGCGGGTGCTCAGATGAACCGCTTGCTGCAAGGCGATGTCGGCTCGGGTAAAACAGTGGTAGCATTTATGTCTATGCTCATTGCACTCGATAATGGCTATCAAGCGGCTATGATGGCACCGACTGAAATATTGGCTCGGCAGCATTATGATGGTATTTCTAAATATTGCGAACAACTCGGTATTGGCATCGGTTTTTTAAGTGGTTCGATTAAAGGTAAAAGTCGTGAAAAATTACTTAAACAGTTGAAAGACAATGAGATACAAATATTGATAGGCACTCATGCCATGTTTGAAGATTGGGTCGTGTTCCATAATTTAGGATTAGCCATTACCGATGAGCAGCACCGTTTTGGCGTAGAACAGCGGGGTAAATTATGGCATAAATCCAAGCCTTATCCGCCTCATGTACTCGTCATGTCAGCTACACCTATCCCTCGTACGCTCGCGATGACGCTTTATGGCGATCTCGATGTATCAGTTATTGATGAACTGCCGGCAGGTCGCAAGCCCATCCAAACGCAGCATCGAACGGACAATCATCGCTTGCGAGTCATCGGATTTATGCGGGAGGAAATAGCGAAAGGTAGGCAAATATATGTTGTTTATCCTTTGATTGAAGAGTCTGAAAAATTGGATTTATTGAATCTGATGGAGGGTTTTGAGTCTTTGAGTCGGGATTTTCCGACCCCTCAGTATCAAATCTCAATTGTGCATGGGAAAATGCCTTCGAAGGATAAAGACTTTGAAATGCAACGATTTATCAAGCATGAAACCCAAATAATGGTTGCCACAACGGTTATCGAAGTAGGCGTCAATGTGCCGAATGCTTCCGTTATGGTCATTGAACATGCCGAGCGTTTTGGGCTTTCGCAGTTGCACCAACTGAGGGGTCGCGTAGGGCGTGGAGGTGATCAATCTTATTGCATTTTAATGTCGAGTTTTAAATTATCTGCTGATGCTAAAGAGCGCATTCAAACCATGTGTCGAACGACCGATGGTTTTGAAATCGCTGAAGCGGACTTGAAACTGAGGGGTCCGGGCGATATTGAAGGCACTGCTCAAAGTGGTATTCTCAATCTGCACATTGCCGACCTTGCTAAAGACGGTAAAATTCTACAAGCGGCTCGTCATACCGCTATCGAAATACTGGATTCTGACCCTAAATTGGAAAAACCGGAGAATGAGCGATTGAAAAATTATATGGAAATGGAGGCGAAAGAAAGACGGGTTTGGAGTCGGATTTCATAAAAAAAAGCGACTCCTTACTGAGGGGGTTGCTTTTTGAAAAAAGTTATAAAATATTGACCATCAATTAGTTAAGTGAAATAATAATAATAATAACAGCAATTTCCGCTTTGGGATTTTTGTCATTCAGAAGGAATCTCTTTTCGCTTTATTTGAGATATTTAAAGTTAAAATTGCCTTTCTTTTATAAAAAAATGGCACAAAGAGATTCCTTCTGAATGACAAAAAAAGCCAAAGCGGAAATTGCTGTAATAATAATAAGCGTTATTAGTTTTAGGTTTAAATAATTATTTTGAGTAACCCTAAGAATTAATTAAATTTGTGAATGATGAACGCATCTAAAGAAATAGTAGAAATTCGAATAATTGATTTACTTGAACAAGTTCAAGAGGTAGATAAATTGATTAAAAATTATAATAAGGAAAAGCATAATCCTGTGGCTATTGCGATGCTGAAACAATACAGCGTTAGAAGACAAGATTTGGTGAATGTCTTGGATAAGATTTTTAAAAAATATTCTTTAACTGTTGTATAAAAAATCATAGTAGAGTAATTTCATAAAAAAAAAGCGACTCCTTACTGAGGGGGTCGCTTTTTATTTTTAATTCAAATTTATTCCTCTTGCTCAAAGTACATTTTATAAAACGGCTTGCCTTTTTCTTCATCAAAACCGCGCTCAATCAAATCGCGCCTACCGTGTACATAGATGCTGAAATTTGTATCTAATTTGATGACACTTTTAAACACTTTGCTGGATTTACGCACCGCTTGTTTGCTGATATCGAATTGGTCAGCCAATGGAATATCAGATTCTTTGGCATAAGTTTCTTTAAATTCTTTGAAAGCTTCTTGTTGTTCAGCATCGGGGAAAAGCGTATTGGCAAAATCATCTATTTCAAAATTATCATTTTCTTTAAAATAAAAAGATGAACGATTGAGCAAATCAATCTTATCTGTCTTATCCAAACCAAATTTAGGCGCAGCTTTTTGAGTAATAAAATCGCTCGCAACAGCCATGTAATGTCTCGTATTGAAATAACCATCTTCAATCGGCTTGATTTGAAGGAATTGATTAATCCAAACGGAGGTCGGGTCGCTCTTTTTAGAAATGGTATCCAATGCCATAACGCGGTAACCTTCTGCTTCGTCAACACCAAATATTAAGGCAGCCAATGCCAATTTGCCCGTTGCTATGCCCTCTCCTACTTGCAGTGCGAAGGATTCGACGGTGCGTTCTACCTTCAAAAATGAATCTTTATGAACGATTTTGAAAATGCCGATAGCTGGCACCACTTCGCCCTGCAATTCCACGTTTTCAAACAAACCGAGAAAGAATTCGCCGCCTGTTAGTTTTGAATTCGTTGAATAATCATAGAGGCGTTGCGTCAAAATAGCGGCTTGCTCTGATAGCGTTTCGGGATTTTCAAAAATGGTCATGCAAGATTGATAGACCGCATTATTGCTTAAATCTTCATCGTTAAAGAAATAAAAAAACTCTTCAATCTTTTCAAAAGGCTTGAAAAATGTAGAGAGCAACACCTGATGTGCATAATCATTCACTGTTATCAAAGTGGATTTCGGTACGACTATGCCTTCGTTCAATTCTTTATTGCCTGACCATGTGATAGCAAGGCGGACTATATTCGTTTGAGAAAAATCTAACATATTTTAATGGATTTTTAAATGCAATTTAATGGGCAAATGTACATTAAAAAGAGACCTTATCCTCAAAACGGGTATTTATTCTGAGTGTTTTTTGAATTTTACTGAGGGGGGTAATAACAAAACGATTTATTACAAAAATAAAAAAATCCGAAAGCTTTTGACTCTCGGATTGTAAAAGGAAATCTAATTGTAATTTGTTATAGTTGTTTGTTTTTTTAAAACCGAATGACGTGTAGGGCGATTTTAAAACCGCTCTATTGTCATTTTATCATAAAACCCTGATTGTTACTATTGCTCACACCTGATGACCTAACGCCGCCGAAATAATATTGAAGACCTACAGAAAAATCCACTGCATTAGTCCATGTTTTGGATATTCTTTTAATACTTTGAACATCTATTTCGCTTTGGCTTCTGGCAAAATTGTACTTAACTAATGCTTCAAGTGCCAAACCATTTTTTGAATAAATGGTAAAACCTGGACCTACGCCTACGGATAACAAATTGTTATTGATGGATTGCGTTTTTCCATCAGCGATGTATTGGTTTTTAGAATTACCAAAACCAACTGTAGTGCCGATGAAAAAGGCTTTATCGTCTTCAACTGGAATGAAAAAGCGGATAAATGGTCCAAAAAGGAGATTATTGTTATTCGTTTCCTGTGGATTCGTATTGCTGCCGTTTAAATCAACTCCTGTGCTGCTATTTGTTTTGAGCCAGTCCATGCTGATACCCAAAACGAGATTATCAACGAAGAAATATCCGATGCCAGGCGATAAATTAAATTGAGCCGAGCTGCCCCCGTCGCCTTTAATAGAACCCACAGAAGATTGGACATCTACCGAGGATTTGGCGGTTGAAAAACCCACACGTGAACCAATAACAAAATTGCCCCGTTGTGTATGTGAAGAATAAGTAAGTTGTGCCATCGCTGTAAAAGCGATTAAAGTGAAGGTCAGTGAGGTGATTACTTTTTTTACTTTTTTCATTGCGATTATTTTTTATTCGATTATTTGATTATAAAATTTGTCTTTGCTACACATTAATATTATTAAAAAAAGCATTCCTAAAAATTTATTATATCTTATTTTAGAAATACCTCCCTCAGTTGCCACGCACCACACAATGACATTTTATCTATTTTTTATATAAATCATTGATTATCAAGGGTTTATATTCTAAAATTAACAATTCGCTTTAAAAGTTGGAATAATTCAATTGTGGAAAGTTTATTATTTGTGTGTACAAATGGGATATTTTGAGATATTTGTTTGGGGAAATTTGGGTATTTAAGTACACATAAAAACCTAAACTTCCGTGAAGGTCTCGCTCTTTGGAGCATTCTGTTTGGAGGCAGGCAGAAACTTAAAATTAGGTAATAAATTACGGCTAAACGTCAAAGGGCGATGTTTGAAATCCTTCTCCTCTCCCATCAAAAAACCATAGGGTTGTAAATAAGGGATATTATCGAACACCACTTTCAACATACCCGCTAAAGGCATCGCTAATATCATACCCGCCAAGCCCCATATTAATGAGCCAATTAACAAAGCTACTGTCGAAACCAGCGGATTGATGCTGACACTCGAGCCAATGACTTTGGGCCCAATAAAGTTGTTATCTAAAAATTGAACCACTACGCACACACCTAAAGCACCCAAAGCATACCACGTGCTATCCTTGGTAATCAATGCCATTGCAATTGGAAAAATACTGCCCACGAGCACACCTATATATGGTACGATATTCAAAATTGCCGCTATAATGGCAAATAGGATAGCGTATTGCAAGCCTAACAACCAAAATCCGATAGCATTCAAAACGGCTAATATAAAAATATCAATCCCCACACCTCTCAAATATTGCTGCGATATTTTACTTGCTTGTGATATAATAGAACACGTTTTAGAATGGTATTTTTCATCGGCAAGTTTGACGAATGTTTTAAATCTATCCCTATAAATCAAGAGGAAAAATGCCAGAATGGGAATCAACACCAGATTGGTTATTACAGTGGTAGTGCCTGCGAAAAAACTCATCAGGTATTCGCCAGCGGAATTATTGGTTTCTTTAAGCTGTTTATCGAGCCATGTATTTTGCTCTCGGATGGTCATGCCGAAATTCTGTCGAATATATTTTTGACATTCTACAAATTTTTCAGATAGTTTAGCTTTAATGGTCGGTAAGTCATCAGCCAAGCTGGAGATTTCGTAACTCAGAAAAGCAACTACCCCACCTAACACAATAGAAACAAACAAGATGCCCATAAAAGCCCCCAACCAACGAGGTGCGCCAATATTCTCCATTTTATTATTGATGGGTAAAACGATAAAAGCCATCAGAAATGCAAAGGTCAAAGGGATTAATACTGTGGCTGCATAGGTCAGTACAAAACCTAATAAAACTAAAAAAAGTAGAAAATAAGATGCTCTACTGAAAAAAAGGCGATTTGTCATAGTCTATTCTTTTTATGTTATGTGAGTGAAACGCTTTATTCCATATATAAATAAGTGTTCCACCACTTTTTAGTGAAAAGTGAAGAGTGAAGAGTGCACTTTTCACTCTTCACTAAAAAAGGGGGTGGCATGAATGTTTTATTGATTTATAAAAACGCCATCGTTTCTTTATAAACTTTCAATAAAATAAGAATGACATTGAAAATTAAAACATACCTACAAAACTCAGGTCAAGTACTGCTCAACACTTTTAAGGGGTTTATGGACGATAATGCCTTCAAAATGGCAGCTTCATTGTCGTATTACACCTTATTTTCGATTGCGCCCATGCTGATTATTATCATTGCATTGGGCAGTTTTTTCTTTGGGCAAGATGCTACAAAAGGAAAAGTTTATAATCAAATAAATGATTTTGTAGGCGATGTGGCAGCCGCTCAAATCCAAACGATGATTGAGAATGTACACCTCTCGGGTGAGACATATTTTGCTACAGCAGTGGCAATAGTTACTTTCTTTTTTGGAGCCACCAGTGTCTTTGCTGAAATTCAAGATTCTATCAATCGGATATGGTCGTTGCGGGTTAGACCTGAGCGAGGTTTTCAAAAATTCATTTTCACGCGGTTGATTTCCTTTTCTATGGTGGTGACTATCGGCTTTCTCCTTTTAGTCTCTTTACTCATGAATGCAGCCTTGAGTTTAATGACAAAACCGCTTGAAAGATATATAGGTGATTACACTTTGCTGCTTAAAGTAGTGAACATTATCATAGTATTCTGCTCCATAACGAGCCTTTTTGCTATCGTTTTCAAGGTTTTGCCAGATGCTCAGCTCAAGTGGCGCGACACTTGGGTGGGTGCGCTCTTCACAGCCTTTTTATTTATTGGCGGCGAGTGGTTGGTAAGTATTTATTTACAATCTTCTGCTTCTTTGTCAGTCTATGGTGCTGCTGGGTCAGTGGTGGTGATTCTGCTGTGGGTTTATTATTCATCTATCATTTTGTTTTTTGGAGCAGAGTTCACCAAGGCATATGTGAAACAACACAATTCAACTTTGAAGCCTAATAAATACGCCTATTTCATTGTTGAAAAAGAGTTTTTTGAGAATACTAATATAGAAACGCCTCAGAGCGAAGCGAAATGTGCGGAGACACAATAGTTCATTGCTATTAAATAAAATCTACAAAGTGGGTATAAATATCTACAATTTGAGTTTAAAGCATTTAAGTAAACTCTACACTTTCAATTGATAATCATTGATTTATCATAAAAAAACGCAAAAATTGACATTGCGAGGTAGAAACAACTGAGGGGTACAGTTATTTAACATAGAATAATACTCGAAACAATGAACTCAATGAAATCCATAATTTATAACAAACTAAAAATGAGAATTATTATGAAAAAAATATTTTTTTCAATCATGATGTTAGGTGCTTTGATGATGGGCTGTAAAAGCTCAAAAAATAGCCAAACGGCTGACAAAAGCACGAAAACCGAGAAGAAAGATAAAATGAATAAAACTGAAAAAGGTGCTGTGATTGGTGCTTCTTCAGGTGCTGTGATCGGCGGCATTATTGGCAACAAAAGTAAAAACACTGCTCTGGGTGCTATTTTAGGCGCAGCGGTTGGTGGTACTGTCGGTGCTGTCATCGGCAACAAAATGGATAAGCAAGCCAAAAAATTGGAAGACGAATTAGGCAAAACAGCTACAGTAGAACGGGTTGGAGAAGGTATAAAAGTCACTTTCAATAGCCAATTGTTATTCGACTTCGGTAAAACAGATTTGAAGGAATCTAATAAAACAGATCTTCAAAAATTTGCTGAAACATTGAATCAATATCCTGATACGGATGTACTAATTGTGGGTCATACAGATAATGTAGGTTCTGAATCTTTCAATCACAATTTGTCAGAAAATCGTGCAGGAGCAGTTACTTCTTATCTGAAATCGTTAGGTATCAGCAATGGTAGACTTAAAGTAGAAGGTAAAGGCGAAACGCAACCTGTAGCATCAAATGATTCAGAAGACAGTCGCGCTCAAAATCGTCGTGTAGAAATTGCGATTTATGCCAATGAAAAAATGAAAACAGAAGCGAAAAAAGAAGTCGGTCAATAAATTATAAGCAATGTGTAATGAGTAATAGGCAATTATTAGATTACCATATCCATTACCTATTACTCATTACCTATAAATTAAATTAACATTTTAAATTTTAAATTCTATGAAAATGAAATATGTCAGTTTTGCAGCTTTAATGGTTTTAGCCATGATGATTCTAATCCCCTCAGTATCTCAAGCCCAAACCCGTTTTGGTGTTCGCGGTGGCTTAAATGCAGCCAATATATCTTTTGATAAATTAGCTAACCGAGGTGAGCGTTACGGATTCCACTTAGGTATTTTTACTGAAGTGCCACTTGTGCCAGACTTTATGACCATTCAACCCGAATTGAGCTATTCAGTGAAAGGTACTAACTATAAACCTTCTACTGAAAATCAAAAATTGAACATGAATTATGTTGATTTATTATTGCCAGTGGCATTTAAATTGGGTTCAATTGACATACAAGTAGGCCCATTTGCATCCTATTTGATTTCTACGCCTGATTATACTGTTTACAACGAAAACAAAGTAGTGGTGGATGCATTTAAAAAATTTGATGCAGGTTTGACTGCAGGTTTGAGTTATAATTTCAGTAGAATGATGATTGGCATCAGATACAACCAAGGATTTATGGACGTGACAAAAGATAATGCGCGATTATTATTAGGCAGTGGAAAAAATGCCGTTGGTCAAGTTTCCTTAGGTTACAAGTTTTAATGTTTTGTAGTGAAATTTATAGTCGCTTTTACCGCTGGTCGTGTAAAAGCGATTTTTTTATTCAATCTAATCATAGATTTGCATAAAAAATCATGAAAAAATTAGAAGACTTATTGCTCTTGGGCAATCCATTATTGTACGAAATAGCCGAGCCGGTTTTAGAATCCGAACTGCCCTTGGTGACAGAATGGGTTGCCGATTTGCACAATGTGATGCAAGAAATTAGAGCCAAATATAATTTTGGAAGAGCGATAGCAGCACCACAATTGGGCATAATGAAACGGTTGATTTATATGAATATAGATAAGCCGGTGGTTTTTATCAATCCCGAATTCACTTATTTGAGTGATGAACAGTTTGAACTGTGGGACGATTGCATGAGCTTCCCTAATCTTTTAGTGAAAGTAAAAAGGCATAAAGCATTGACAATCAAATATTTAGATAATAATTGGCAGCCGCAGGTTTGGGAAATGCAAGACGATTTGTCTGAACTGTTGCAACATGAATATGATCATTTGGATGGCATACTTTGCACGATGAGAGCAGTTGATGAGAAGGCTTTCAAATGGAGACCTTAGATAGTGAAAAATGGTAACTACTTAGCCCCCTAACCCCAGGGTTGATTGGTTCTAAAAAGGTGCAGAGCACCATAATATTTGTAGCAAATTTTATTCGGATTCGTTAAGGTGCAGCGCACCGTAACCTAATAATA
>JAYUUR010000396.1:0-10315 GCA_043754475.1 Saprospiraceae bacterium
CTTTAGCCGTTCATTTTTCAAAGCCAAAAGGTGGACGGCTAAAGCCTAAACAGTTGTTAATCGCATTCCCCCACCATAAATGGTGGAGTTATAAAATGATGATAATCAATATTTTATACATTATAAATAATGATGTTGATGCAAATGGGGCTGGGGGGCAAACTCAAATCGAAGTACTTTCTGATTAAAACGATTTCCCCCTACACCTTCGCTGCCTTCTGAGCCATTTTTGAATACTCATTATTGACAATAATAACCCCTATCAAAATCACAATCATCGCTCCAAACATCAACCATGTCAAATGCTCATTGGCTAATAACCAACCCAATAAAACCGCTACAATCGTATTGACATACACATGAATCGACAACCTCGCAGGCGATATATAGTCCAATAAATACACAAAACACGTATAGCCCACCAGCGTACCCACCACAATCAAATATACCACAGCGAACCACCCCTCAGTAGAAACGCTCGAAATATCCACTTTCTCAAATAGAGAACCGATTAACAAATTGACTGAACCCGCTGTCACCATTTGCACACCCGTCCGCATCACCACATGTGCATCCACTGAGTATTTTTTCATAAAAACAGAACCGAATGCCCAACATAAATTGGCAATAAATGTTAAAACGATGCCGAGCGTGAACCCCTCAGTAACTGCCAAATTTTCATCTGGTTTTGATAAAAGCACGATACCAATAATACTCAAAATCAATCCTCCTGTTATCACCCAAGTCACTCGAAAGCCTTTGAAAAAAAAGATACTTAAAAAAGTGATGAACAACGGTGCCATTGAACTTAAAACGCCTGCTAAACTGCTTGAAATATAAATCTCAGCCCATGATAAAAGCGCATTACCCCCAATTATCATAAAACAACCCACTATAAAAAGGCGTAGACAATCGCGGCGTGATGGCAATTTATAACCGCGTAAAAAACCATAAATAAGGAAAATCAAACCCGCAGTCGTGTGGCGAAATCCAGAAAACCAAAACGGTGGGAAATATTTTACAGCTATTTTTATCCCTAAATAAGTGGTGCCCCAAACGAGGCAAAGGGTAATAAAGGCAATCCAAACAATGGTCGGTAGGCTCTTTGTTGACATATTTTAAAGTCGGGTATGGCGTGAAAAAGAGCGCAAAAGTAAAAATTTTAATCGAATTTTATTGGAAAGAGATGTTAGATGTTGGATATTTAAATCCATACGTACTTTTACATCCGCATCATCTAAATCTAATGTCTAACAATCTAACATCTAATAGTCTAATCAAATGACAATTGACCATTTACCCGGGCGCACACTCCGCATAGACGGCGAAGAGTATTTATTTTTCAGCGGCACTTCCTATCTCGGCATGGGGCAACAGCCCGAATTTCGAGCGGCACTGACTGAGGGGATAGCGCGTTACGGCACTATCTTTTCAGCTTCGCGCAACAACAATTTGCAATTAGATATTTATGAAAAAGCAGAAAATTTTATAGCTGCATGGACAGGTGCAGAAGCCGCCCTGACGGTCACTTCGGGCTTGTTGGCAGGGCAATTGGCAGTGCAAAGTCTTGACCACCCGCATCAACGATTTATCTACGCCCCCTCAGTACATCCCGCCATTTGGAGAGAAAAACCAACATTTTGTTTTGAAAATTATGAGCAGTTTTCAAATGGTATAATTGAATTGATTACTCATGATAAAACACCTGTCACCATTTGTTGCAATGCCATAGACCCCTTAAAATGTACCCCATACGATTTTTCATGGATAGCACAACTACCTGATAATCAAGATATTACACTCATTTTTGACGATTCTCATGCCATTGGTATTCAAAATACTTTCACTGCGAACGGCGTGCGGCAGGAGGGGGTAGGCAATTATAAAAAATTAAAAAAATTAATACCTTCAAATGTCAAACTCGTAGTCATTGCCTCTTTAGCAAAGGCAATAGGGATTCCAGGCGGTATAATTTTGAGCGACAAAGAAACGATGAAAACGATTCGTCAAAACCCGCTTTTTGTAGGGGCTTCTCCCATTATTCCTGCTTATTTGTATGCTTTTTTGACTGCTCAAAATGTGTATGCAGAAGCGAAAATTGCTTTAAAAAAAAATATTGATTTGTTTAAAAAATTAAATATTCAGCATCTTTCGGATTTCAAATTTTATGACGATTATCCTGTATTTTATACGCCTCAAAATGATTTATACCCTTTTTTATTAAAGCATAAAACCATGATTTCCAGCTTCTCATATCCCAATCCGAGCGATACGCCCATCACGCGCATCGTCCTAAGTGCCTTGCATACTGAGGGGGATATTGAGGTTTTGAGTGGGCAGTTGAGTCTTTTTTTAGTGAAAAGTGAAAAGTGAAAAGTGAAAAATATGCAGACCCCTCAGTAAAAAACGTAAAATGCCAATAAATCAGCTTGATTTATTGGCATTTTCACTTTTCACTTTTCACTTTTCACTAAAAAAATCACTGCCCCAAATCCGCCGACGCATCCACATCTCCTTTTTTATACCCATAAAAATCAAAATTGGTCACTGAATTGGTGAATTTAACCATCAAAGGTGAAGGCTCGCTAATGCCAAAAGGGAAATTAGGGTCAATAGAAGTGCTCACTCTAATAAAACGCCAAGGCGTGGTGTTCGGAAAAGTCGCAATGATGCCGAGAATCAAGCGGCGGGCAAACAAAATATCGGCAGCATCAATATCATTGCTGCTATTAATGTCGCCACAAAAGGCTTTAGCAGGGGCATTAAATTCAGAAATACTCAATAAATGACGCCGAATCAGCAATAAATCAGTTGCATCCACTCCATTTTCATAGGAATCATTTTTATTTAAACGAACCGAAATATCCACATTGGTTGTAATATTGGAGAAGCTAAAATCGCCTGTGGCATTGGTCGTGGTGGAGTCATTGCCTAAATAAACTTTGACATTCGGCATCGGCACATTGTTCCAAAAACGCACTTTACCGGCTACGGTCACGCCTGTTTGTGCAGGTGTATTGGTGCCGCCGAGCGTCAAAACGCTTGAATTGATGGGGTCGAGCCAATCTTTTAGTCGTGACTGAGGGGTGCCGTCGCCATCCCATGATTTGGCTAACCAGCCCGAAAGGGCAAAATATACCTCACACTCGAAGTAATTGCCGCCATGCAATTGAGCAATAATACGCCCATTCGCATCGAAAATAGGGGAGCCTGATGAACCCGGCTCCATACCACCTTGGTCAAAAATGCTCTGAATATGCGAACGTGGCGGCGTGGTGACGGTGGTAGCAGCATCCCAAGTAGTTGCAACATTGCTCACCACAGGGGCATCATTATCGACACTCACTTTTTTAATATCGCCTTGCGGGTGGTGAATCATCGTGTTTTTATTGGTCAAATTCGAGGAATCTCGATTCCAACCATTGAAATATGCATTATAATTGGTGGGTACCCGCTGAGAAAGTTCCAAAAGTTGAAAATCAGTAGCACTGGCAGCCGCTTTGACCGTGCAGCCTTGAATGGACGGCACATTCGGCTCGATTGAGAGATTATTACAATCGGGCGATTCATAATTGAAATAAAAAGTCCATAATTCATGGATGGGCGTATAGCCATCGTCACAGTGAAAAGCACTCAAAACATAAGGCGTACCATCCATTTTCGTATTGTTAATCATCGAACCTGTACACCAACCCATGCCCCCTTGCACAACCATGAGGATACGCACCACGCCCCGTTTTTCAGTCTGAACCGCTGCCCCTTGCGGGCAATTAATATTGATTTCGCATGAGAAAGATTCGCCAAAATCAGCAGTGCCTAATACGCCTGTCGGGTATGCGTGATAGGCTTTCTTAATTTTAAAACTTTTTGTTTTACGAAAATTTTTAGGCTCAAAATATTCAACTACAACGTCTTGCCCTTTAATAAATGGTGTTAAAAAACGGTGGCTTGTAGCATTATTTGAAGCATCATAAGCTCCTCTAACTTGTTGATAGTCAGGCGAATAAACAAATAGTTGACACCCTTCTGGCAGTTCAAAATCTTCAAAAGAAAGGGCTATACCCAGCGCATCTTTTGAGTGTATTTTTAATTGCCAAAGCCTGCCGCCATTGGACAATTCTGTCCAAACGCCATTTTTTTCCCTATCGAAGTCCACATCAATAGGCACGGCGAAACGGAAATTGGCGAAAATGCCTTTGTCTTCTTCACGGATTTTTACCCAATCGGGCTGAGGAATGTCTTGGACAGGTATGGGCGTGGATATTTTCCCCAAAATACTGAGGGGGGTGCCGCCTTTTGAAATTTGTCCAAAAACGTTGAAAATTTTAATAAAAAACAATATCAACAGGGTGATGCGAGTGTATGCGTTACGGTTCATGAGATAATTTGATTTCTAAATGAAAATTATGTGTAAAAGTAGTGCTGTTTTTCAATAAAAACAATAATCGTAATTGGGTAGAAAAGTAGTGGTGAGTTGAAAATTATGAGTTGTGAATTTGTCAAATGTCATTGAACTTGTGCATTTTGACGAATTGAAATATTGACAATGGTTTTTTACTTATTTTCACATTCAACCGCTTCGCAGTTAGGGCAACTCGCTCACTTTGACCCTCCGATTACATCGAAGGTTATTCACATTCAATCACTTCGTGATTTTAACTCATTACTCGCATAACTTATAAATTTTAAAAAAATTAACCAGTAATTTAAAAATGAAAAATACCTTACTCCTTATTTTAACATGCATCACTGTTACCCTTTCAGCGCAAAAAAAACCGCTCTCCTATTATTTGCCTGACAACATCACGTACGATAAAAATATCCCGACTCCGGAAGCATTTTTCGGCTTTCAAATTGGTGAGCAACACGTCAGCCATGACCAATTGGTGTCGTATATGCGCGAACTGGATAGGCTTTCGGATAGAATCACGTCAAAAATCCTTGGGCGTACGCATGAAAATCGCCTCGTGATGGCGCTCACCATTACTTCACCGGAAAATCAAAGCAATATTGATAAAATTCGGGAAGACCATGTGAGGCTGACCGACCCCTCAGTATCGAGTGGTTTGGATGCGTCAAAAATGCCGATTGTGGTATATCAAGGGCATTCCATTCATGGCAATGAACCGAGTGGCGCGAATGCAGGTATTTTGGCGGCGTATTATTGGGCAGCCGCTCAAGGCACTGAGGTGGATGAAGCTTTGAAAAATGTAGTCATTTTGTTTGATTCATCCTTCAATCCTGATGGAATGCAACGGTTCAGTCAGTGGGTAAATATGCATCGGTCTAAAAATTTGGTGTCCGATCCTGCCAGCCGAGAGTTCAGCGAAGTTTGGCCTTACGGACGGACGAATCACTATTGGTTTGACCTCAACCGCGATTGGCTCGTCGCTCAGCAACCTGAATCGCAAGCCCGATTAGCGTTTTTTCATGAATGGAAACCCAATATTTTGACTGATCATCATGAAATGGGTAGCAATGCCACCTTCTTTTTCATGCCCGGCGAGCCTACGCGCGTAAATGCGTTTACGCCTAAGAAAAATCAAGAATTGACGGGTAAAATAGGTGAATTTCATGCAAAAGCCTTGAATAAAATTGGTTCGCTCTATTATTCAAAACAAGGGTACGATGATTTTTATTACGGCAAAGGCTCGACTTATCCCGATGTGAACGGCTCTATCGGCATTCTGTTTGAGCAAGCGAGTTCGCGCGGACACTTGCAGCGCACGACCAATGGCTTGTTGAGTTTTCCATTTACGATTAAAAATCAGTTGACCACTTCGTTTTCAACTATTGAAGCCGCTAAAAATTTAAGGGTTGAAATCTTGAATTATCAGCGGGATTTTTATAAAAATGCGAAGGATGAAGCGGCTAAAGATGCTCGGAAAGCCTATATTTTTGGTGATAAATACGATAAATCAAGGCTTTTTCATTTTGTTGAAATATTGAAACGCAATCAGATAAAAGTATTTGAATTGAATCAAAACACTCAAGGTTTTGATAAAGGCACAGCATATATAATACCGACTGAACAGCAGCAATACAAGCTCATCAAAGCATCTTTTGAGAAATATACTGAGGGGTCTAATGGCTTTTTTACGGATTCACTTTTTTATGATATTTCTGCTTGGACATTGCCAATGACTTTCAATTTAGATTTTAAAGCCTTGGATGGTGGGAGTTTTAATACCAATTTGATTGGAAAAGAAGTAACAGATTGGACTTTTCCAACGGGTCAAGTCGTGGGTGGGCAGAGCAGTTATGGCTATGCATTTGCATTTGATGATTATTATGCTCCCAATTTGCTCAACGCCCTTTTGCAAGAGAACCTTTTGGTAAAAGTGTTGACTGATCCTTCAAAAATGGATATTGGTTCGGATGGTGTGAAAAATTTCGATTATGGTACTATCGTCATTCCCCTTCAAAATCAAACGAAATCTGCGGAAACTATCTATTCATTGATTCAAAATGCAGTAAAAAAGACAGGTGCGACTGTTTTTTCCTTGAAAACAGGGCTGGCTACTGAGGGGGTGGATATGGGCAGCCCATCGGCAATGACGGTCAGAAAACCCAATGTGGCGATGCTCGTTGGCGATGGCGTAACCAATACTGATGCTGGCGAGGTCTGGCACTTGCTCGATACACGCTACGATATGACCTTGACGATGCTCGATGTGGTGAATATTGGGCGCAATAATTTGACTGCTTATACGAATATTGTCTTAGTAGATGGTACTTATTCGCCTGCTGTTGCTGCAAAATTGAAAGAATATGCAGCGAGTGGCGGCACTCTGATTGCATTTGGCAGGGCTGTGAAGTTTTTAAAAGCGAATGATTTGGCAGCGGTTGATTTTAAAATTATTAAAAAAGAGACTAAAACGGCAGCACGTCGGGCTTATTCAAAATTGGAAAATGATGAAGGTTCGGCAGTCATCGGCGGGGCAATATTTGAAGCCGATGCGGACTTATCGCACCCCTTGCTCTTCGGTTATCATTCTTTGAAACTACCCGTTTTCAGGGCTGACACCTTTTTTATGGAAATGCCACAAAATATATATGCTGCGCCGTTGGTCTATACTGCCAATCCGTTGATGAGCGGTTATATGAAATCCAAATGGACGGATGCAGTGAAAAATACGCCTTCGATTATCGTCTCGCAAGCGGGCGCAGGTCGCTCCATCTGCATGATTGACAATCCAAATTTCCGCGCTTTTTGGTATGGCACGAATAAACTGTTCGCCAATATGATTTTCTTTGGTAATCTTATACAAGCGGGGTCGGTTGAAGTGCCTAAGGTGGTGGTGGAGAAAAAGTAGGGTTATTAAGAAATAATAAAAAGGATTTTAAAAGCTGCCTAAATCCCTATATATTTGTAAAAAATGTAGAAAATGAGTGCCAATCCTAAGATTTTAGAGAAAATATATACAGTTGAGGAATATTTTGAGTTGGAAAAACACTCTGAGGTTCGACATGAATATTACTATGGAAAACTCATTGAAATGGCTGGCGAAACTAAAAATGCGAATGATATTGCCAATAATATCCTTGAGGTGATTCGCAAACCCTTTAAGAAAAAAGGGTATCGAGTCTTCACACATGATGTTAAAGCGGAAGTTAAAACAAGAGGTGTTTATCGCTATCCGGATTTGATGGTCGCGCCCAATACAGATGATTCTGATGATTATGTCGTTTTGCAACCCATTATTATCGTTGAAGTGGCTTCCGAAGATTCGCTGCGAACAGACAGCGGTTTAAAATTTAAAGAATATACTGCTTTGGCAAGTATGCAGCATTATTTGGTGGTATCACAAGATGAAATGATGGTGCGTTTACATACTCGCGACGGTGAAAAATGGGTCACTCAAATACTCACTGAACCCGAAGAAGCCATCCATTTCCCTCTGTTCGATATGACTCTCACACTTGGTGATATTTATGAAGATATTGTATTTGCGGATAGTCAAAGTGATAGTCGAAAGCAGCCGTAATTGTATGTTTCACTTATTAAAAAAGCGATTATTTCTTTGAGAGATAATCGCTTTTTTTGTTGTTTTACTTATCGTATGGTATTAGGTAAGTTGTTGAAAATCAATATTTTATGGAGTTTTGCCCCCTCAGTATTGAATTACTTTTGTAGCTACAGAATGGTATGTGGTAAATACAACTTTTCACTAACTGTTTTGACAGTAAGTTTTATAAATACTTGGAATGTTGAAGAGTACTTTGATTAGTTATAAGTTACAATCCAATCTTCTTCAGTTAAACTGACTTCTTCAAGTGCTTGGTTACAAAGTTTTTGTATGTCTTTTGCAGATAAATTAACCTCTACAAAATATCTATTTCTTAATTCCCGAGTTGCCCTAAAAATACTTTTTTCTTTACCGATATATCGATAATATTTTGTAGCAAGTACAGCAAATTTTTCTGGTTCAAGTTCAGCAATTGTATTTAAAGTTTCTTCCAAAACGTCTCTCCAACTGGCAACAGTAAATTTTTTTCCCAATATTTCTAATGCGTTTGGTGTAGTTCCTGTTACACTATTAGTATCAGAATCATGGCTATCTTGTCCAAAATATGCCCAAACATTTAGAGCTATTTCGGCAAGTCGCTCGGCTCTTGCTCCAATTTCATCTTTATTCCATTCAGTTATTCCTACGAAATATTTGTTCAGTTCTAAATGACTTGAAGCAAATCTTGCACATTTTGAAGGAAAAGTATCATTCGAAAGTTCGCTATTGTATGCTGTTAATGTCAAATTGCCAATATTATGCTGGTATAATTCATGAACATCTTCCCAAATCCCCCCCAAATGTAATTTCCACCAATCGGTTAATCCCTGTGGCATTATATGCTCAATTGTAAACTTCTTATCAATATCAACCATTTCTTTGTGCTGATAACTTTCTTCTAATGTTTCAAGTATCAATTTGGTTTTTATTGCTCTATCTCCACCACCATACATTTTGTTTTCAATGAATTTGATTCGAAATTCATTATCTTTTGGATAGCCTTTTGATTGAAGCGAAAACTTAAATTGTTCTACAAATTGTTTATGTTCTTTTCCTGCTATTTGAATAAAAACATTTGGAAATATTTTATTGAGTTGATTGGTAGCAATGCTACATACAAATCTACGAATCAAATAATTTTCAAGACTTTTCAAGACTTCTGTAAATTCATTGGCATCAATTTTATCGTCTGAATAATACTCATAACAAGTCATTAAAAGAGGATACGCAGTTGTTACCTCAATTCTATTCAATCTTTTAAGGTATTTTCTTATTATAGGATGTTTTTCGTTATCAGGATTTAATAACCTTGTGTAAAATTCGGAAAATTTGTTTAGCTCTTTAAGGTAATCTAAAGCATTTTCAGGTGTTATGTTTCCTTTAAGTGAGTAATATACATCTGACTGCTTCACAATTCCTCCTTTCCTCATAAGGAAATGTCGTATGAATTCTGTTAAATTATCTTTCAATGCTTCTTGCATCGGATGCCAATACAATTGATAAACATTGTCTTGATTATCAACATGAACACGCATAAAAAAATAATTTCTAATCAAATCTGCTTGAGTTAATGGTCGTCCTTTGGCATTTAAACTTTCAAAAACTAAATATGGGTTATCATTAGCATCTAATACAATACTAACGATTGAAAACGAAGAGATAATTACCTTCTTTAATGTTTCAATTTTGATTGGTTTTTGCTTTAATTTTCTTTTAAAAAATTCATATGCCAATGATATTTGGCTTATTTCTTCTATTGGTTTTCCTTCAATATACTTTTTAAAAACACCTCTGTCTGATTGAGTTGGCATCAATTTAAAAAAATCCTGTTGTCCTTTTTTAAATTTATTAACTAAAAAAAGTTTTTGTATCTCCTCTGCTAATTCGTCTTTTTTTTCAATTTTTGCTGTATCTCTCAGCAAGGTTAATATCATAAAAATAGTCGTGAGCCTTTGTTGTCCGTCAATTAATAAGTATTTTGCTACTCCTTCTGGAACAGAAACAGTAGGCATACTTACGATAGAACCAATAAAGTGGCTTCTCGGAGTTTCCATTTCGCACAATTCTACAAGGTCATCCCATAGAACTTGCCACTCTTTTTTATCCCAACTATATGTACGTTGAAAAAGTGGTATTACATATTGAACTGTTCCTTCAATCACATTTTGTAATCTTGTTTCGCTTGCTTGCATCTATTATTTATTTAAAGTAATTATTTAGCACTGCCGTAAGCAGTATTTAAAAGGAGTAAAAAAGATATAACTTTGCGTCATGTTAGAACCCGTCCTTCCAGAAAGCTTAGAAGC
>JAYUUR010000397.1:0-10310 GCA_043754475.1 Saprospiraceae bacterium
TATGGGGCTGAAAGCGAACACGATGCCGCCTTTGACGATTTTGTTAGACAAATTCCGATGAAGGATAGAGATGAGCAATTGATTTTTACATTGGAGTAAAAGTACCCCCTCAGTATTTGAGGGTTTTGAGGGTTAAAATAAATAGAATAATGAAGTTATCAATAGCCTATTTGAATGATGTTCATGGTTATTTGGAGCCACATCCTGAATTGTTTTACAAAGGTGGAGGAGAAATAATAGAAACCGTAGGAGGATATGCTCGAATAGCAACATTAATAAAGGACATTCGACTTAAAAACCCTCATACCTTATTGTTTGATGGCGGCGATACTTTTCATGGAACGTTGCCCATTGTTCAATCTAAAGGGGAAGCGATAGTACCTGTTTTGAACGCATTAGGGTTTAATGCTATGGTGGGGCATTGGGATTTTGCTTATGGTCGAGAACAACTTGAAAAATTGGCTATTGCATTAAATTATCCAATTTTAGGCATCAATGTTTACAATGATGACGATACTCTTTTTTTACCCCCTTATAAAATAATTGAATTGGACGATTTGAAAATAGCAGTTATTGGTATTTGTTCAAATATTATTGATAAAACAATGCCTAAGCGTTTTAGTAAAGGGTTGAAAATTACAGATGGGTCTAAAGAATTGCCTTTAATGATTCAAAGGGTAAAAGTGGAAGGCGCAAATCTTATTATATTGCTTTCTCATAATGGATTTCCACAAGATGTTGAAATGCTCTCAAATACTGAGGGGGTAGATGTTTGTTTAAGCGCGCATACACATAATCGCCTGTATGAAGCCATAAAAATCAAAGAAACTATAATTATTCAATGTGGTTGTCACGGCTCTTTTTTAGGACATTTAAGCCTCAATATTGAACAAAAAAGGATAATAGACTTTCATTATGAACTTATTAAGGTTGATGAAATCATAGAGCCTAATAAAAAAATGGCGGCTTTAGTAACTGATATTATGAAACCTTTTCAACATTTAAAAACAGAAATAATAGGCAAAACAGATACTATACTACATAGGTACAACTCTATTGCTTCTACAATGGATGACCTTTTACTATCGGCTATAAAATCAATGACGAATGCTCAAATAGCCTTTTCAAACGGTTGGCGATATGGCGTTCCTATTGCTGCCGGGGCAATTAGTCGATGGGATTTATACAATATTATCCCCATGAATCCCGAGGTATCCACTGTTGAATTAACGGGTGTAGAAATCATAAAAATGTTAGAAGAAAATTTGGAGCGCACATTTTGCAGTGACCCTATGAAACAGATGGGCGGCTATGCAAAAAGATGCTTGGGTTTGCATATAAAAATGCGCATTGAAAATCCTCATGGGCATCGGATTCAACAAATATTTATAGGCAATAACATACTCATTAAAGAAAAAATTTATACGGTTGCTTTTGTTACAACGCAGGGCATACCGGAAAAATTAGGTAAAAACAGGCAAAAATTATCTATTAAAGCTGTTGATGCTATGGCAGTTTATTTGTCTAAAAACTCGAATTACACAGCTACATCGCATAATACATTTTGTTTGGTTTAATTAATTTCTGATATGTCAAAATTAGTAGGCACATGGGAACTCAATGATCTGGCTGTCATGCGGTTTTGAAAAAAATAATGATTTAATTTATGAAAGTATTAGTTCTTTACGATTACCCGCCTTCACCCGGCGGCTTGGCAACACAAGGCGATTTACTCTACAAAGGATTGCGTGAATTAGGCGTAGATGCCCGCGCTGTTCATTTCGAATCAGCTCAAGAAAAAGAATGGTATTATCGGTGGTTTGAGCCGGATGTGGTCGTTGGCGTTGGTTATTGGGGGCATACCCCTCAGTTGGTCTTGCATCCGCAACGTTATGGCGTTCAGCCAGTGCCTTGGCTGGTAGCAGATGGTTATATTGCCAATTATCAAGAGGTTTTAAATGCCTTGCCTTTGATATTGGTCACCTCGCATTGGGTCAAAGAGATGTATGTCCGCGACGGTATTAATGGTGATATTATTGAAGTATTGCCTGTTGGTTGCGATACAGATGCTTTTAAGCCGTATGATAAAAATGACCCTAAAATATTAGCCGTTCACGAATCTTTAGGCGTTTCACCCGACCAATTAATGATACTCACTGTTGGTGGTGATGCCGCATCGAAAGGCGCACAGGAAGTGATGCAAGCCTTAGCCATCATCGACACTCAAGCACCCGACTGGAAATATGTCTGCAAAGTATGGCCTCAGCCTCGCACTAAAAATCAAAATTTATTGGATTTAGAATTGGCAACTCAATTGGGCATTGAAAAAAATGTCACATACACCACCAATACCATTTCCCGCAACTTTATGCCTTATTTAATAGCCGCTTGCGATATTTATGCCGCCCCTTCTCGATTGGAGGGATTCGGCATGCCGCAAGTGGAAGCAGGTGCGTGTGAGAAGCCCGTGATAGGCATCAAGGCAATGGGCATGTTGGATACATTGATACACGACGAAACAGCATTATTAGCAGAAGTAGCCCATAAAATCGTGGTAAATCAAGTGATATTGGGTGAAGAATCGGGCTATGAAGATAAACATACCATCGTATTTAAAGAACCCCGAACAGTTGATTATCGAGCCAATGTACAAGATATTGCTAAGGATTTGTTGACGCTGATGAACGACGCAGCCTTGCGTGAAAGATTAGGCAAAGCCGCCAGACAACGCGTCGTTGAGCATTTTGATTACCGCGTTGTAGCCAAACGGTTTGTTCAAATAATGACTGATAGATTGGGGATAAAGTAATTTATAAAATGTAACTACTTAGCCCCCTAACCCCCAAAGGGCAGGGTTGATTGGTTCTGAAATAGCTATAAATGTGCGAGTCCGCTGGACTCGTAAAATATATTTTAGGGGTAATATTTCTACAAACGTGTGAGTCCGCTGGACTCATTCAAGGCTGAAATAGAGAGTCCAGAGGACTCTTACGTTTGTAGAAATATTATTATGCACCCTTTAAACGAGTCCAGCGGACTCGCACATTTCAGAACCAATCAACCCTGTCCAAAGGGGGAACGCCTACGAAGTATGCTAAATTTGTTTAAAAAATGAACGATTTTAATATTTTTCGGGTGGGACTCCCCCTTTGGGGCAGGGGGGCTAAGTAGTTACTATAAAACAACACCCCCTCAGTTGCCACGTACCTCGCAATGACATTTAACCGAATTTTATCCATTTATTTTGTCCAAACGTTTAAAAGTATGTCTATAAAAAACGGACAAGAAATAGAAGCCGCCAAAAAAGCCGCCCTTGAAGTGCTACTTCACAATGCTCACGGAACTTACAACGGGCTGCCTCGCACGGCTGGATGGGGGTATCCTGAGCCTTATACTCGGGATTTAATGCTGTCCATTTTAGGTATTGCCGTTTCAGGCAACCAAAAGCTCCTTGATAGCATTCGGAAAGTATTGGAAACTTTAGCCAAAACTCAGACAGAACACGGGCATATTACCTCCCTCGTGCATGACACCGACGATAGGGGTGCAAGCGATACCACACCATTATTTCTACTCGGCGTGGGCATTTTCAGAAAAGTATCGAACGAACCCCATTTTTTGAATGAAGCAGTTGAAAAAGCCTTGACTTGGATGGCATATCAAAGCCCCTCAGATAAATACCTCGTTGCTCAACAACCGACAAGTGATTGGCGCGATGAACAATGGGTTTTAGGATATGGGCTATTTGTGAACACTTTGGTTTATAGCTATCTCCGAATATTGGGACACCATGAAAGAGCCGATAAAGTGCGCCGTGATATGAGTCGGTTTACCATCACAGAAGGCGTCATGCACAAGCATGTTCACGAAGGGTTGGTCGTAAAACATAAGCCGTATTATGCCTTTTGGTCTTATAAAATACATAGCAGCGAGCGGTTCGATTTATTAGGCAATAGCCTTGCTATTCTCTCAGGTATGGCTTCCCCTACTCGAGCCAATGAAATGGTCACGTGGATAGAAGCAGAATGCACTGATTTGAGACAGCGCGGTGAATTAGCCGTTGACCTGCCGCCCAATTTTTTTCCATATACCAATCCCGAAGACCCCGATTGGCATCCCCGATACGCTCTTTATAACAATCCTGGGGAATATCACAATGGTGGGATTTGGCCCTTCATCTGCGGATTATATGTAGCGGCATTGGTGGCGGCTAAGAGATACAAATTGGCTGAGGAAAAGCTTTTGGCATTGACTCATTGCATAAAATTGTCAAATAAAGACATGTCAAACGGCAAAGCCGAAGGCGTGGAATATGGCTTCAATGAATGGATAAAAGCGCAAGATGGGTTGCCCAAAGGACAAGATTGGCAAACTTGGAGTGCCTCCATGTATTTATATGCGGCTAAATGTGTTGAAGAAAAGGCTACACCTTTTTTTGATGAAATGCGGAATTTTACAAGTTAAAATATGTGAATCATTTAATTTTTCACTAAAAATATGTAATTTCAAATATTATTTAGCGAATGAAAAATTAATAAATGAAAATCAAATACCCTATAAAAAATGCTCATACCCTGTCGGTAGAGGAAATTTTGCATTTGTTTCAAACCGATGCAGTTGCAGGCATTCGTAAAACCGAAGCCGAAAAACGATCAAAGCAATTTGGTCTCAATGTCTATCAAGCCCAAAAACCAAAGCCCATTTGGTTGATGCTTGTTCAGCAATTCAATAGTCCAATTGTGTATTTATTGGTGTTTGGCATGGCAGTTTCCGTTTATTTTCAAGATTATATAGAAGGGATTGCCATCGGGGTAGTCATTCTAATCAATGCATTAATCGGTTTTTTGATGGAGCTGCAAGCTCGCAATTCCATGAACGCTTTGAAGGAAATGGACGTAATATTGTCCAAAGTTATTCGAGATGGAAAAGTGCAGGAAATTCCTTCCGAAAAATTAACGGTTGGCGATGTCGTGGTGCTTGAAGCGGGTGATGTCGTGCCAGGCGATGGGCGTTTGGTTGAGTTAAATCAACTGCAATGCGATGAATCTTCCCTCACAGGCGAGTCTCTGCCGACTGAAAAAAATATAGAAAAACTATCCCAAGATGCCGCATTAGGCGACCAACACAATATGGTTTTCAAAGGCACTTCTGTTATCAACGGCAATGGAAAAGCCGTGATAACAGGCATTGCTCACGATACAGAATTGGGAAAGATTACCTCTTTGGTAGAAAGTTCGGAAGAAACCATTACGCCATTAGATAAAAAAATCAATGCGTTAAGTAAAAAACTGATTTGGCTTACCTTAATTATGACGGCTATATTTGCCATAACGGGCATTATACAAGAAAAAGATTGGGTTTCTATTGTAAAAACCTCCATTGCCTTAGCGGTTGCGGCTTTTCCGGAAGGTCTGCCGATTGTGGCAACGGTGGCTTTGTCTTACGGCATGTTGCACATGGCAAGGCGCAATGTAATTGTTAAGAATCTATCTTCTGTTGAAACATTGGGCAGCACCACCGTCATTTTAACAGATAAAACAGGCACTCTAACGGAGAACAAAATTTATGTGGACACCTTTTCTTTTCCTGATGAAAACTTGAAAGTGCATATTGAAAAAGATACCTTAATATTTGACAACGGTGAAGTAAAAAACAGTCAGGAGAATTTTGAAAAACTGAAGTTAATAGGCGCATTATGCAACAATGCAACAGAAAAAATAGCCAAAACAAAAAAGAAACTATTAGGCGACCCCATAGAAATTGCTCTCATACATTTAGCCAATACATCAGGCACATCTGCCGATGATTTTCACAATCAATATGAACGCATTGGCGAAGTACCTTTTAATTCAGAGATTAAAATTATGGGTACTTTGCATAAAAATACTGAGGGGGGGCATTTTGTAGCGGCTAAAGGCTCTGTGGAGCATTTAATCGAAAAATGCAAACAAACGCAATCAGGGGCAACCATAAAAGCATTTGGTGAAAAAGAGAAAAAAACAATCTTGGCAGAATCCGAAAAAATGGCAGCACAAGGGCTTCGGGTTTTAGCGTTCGCCTACAAAGAAGGAAAAGAATTTGGTAAAGACGATTTTTTAAAAGATTTGGTTTATGTCGGCATGATAGGATTTTTAGACCCCCCAAGAACAGACATCAAACAGGCTATTTTGAGCTGCCGAAAAGCCGGTATTAAAGTCGTGATGATAACAGGCGACCATCCCTTAACAGCCCTCAATATCGCTCAAAAGACAGGCTTGATAGATGAAGATGAACAAAATGTGATGACTGGCAAAGACTTACCTGATGGCGATTTGCATACAAAAAAATGGAAAACAAAGATATTATCAACTGCTGTATTTGCCCGAACCACGCCTAAACAAAAATTAGATATTGCCGCTGTTTATCAAAAAGAACGAAATATTGTTGCCATGACGGGAGACGGGGTAAACGATGCTCCCGCCTTAAAGCAAGCCGATGTCGGCATCGCTATGGGACTGAGGGGTACGCAAGTAGCTAAAGAAACAGCCAATATTGTGGTCAAAGACGACTCTTTTGCGTCCATTGTTAAGGCTGTGGCACAAGGTAGGGTGATATTTCAAAACATTCAAAAATTTGTTATTTACCTTGTTTCATGCAATTTGAGTGAAATATTTATTGTCACCACATTGGGTTTTATTGCCCCTGCGTCCACTCTATTACCCTTGCAAATCTTGTTTTTAAATATGGTGACGGATGTGTTTCCAGCATTGGCATTGGGTCTGGGCAAAGGCGACAAAACAATCATGGAACACCCGCCTAAAGACCCCAAAGCCGATATTATTTCAAATAGAAAATGGATAGATATTACCCTTTATGCCATTATTATCACCGTTTCAGTCATGGCAGCCTTGATTTACTGCGAACAAGTTATGAAGATACACACCCAAGAAGAAAACAATATAGCATTTATAACCTTGGCTTTTTCACAACTTTTTCATGTGTTCAATATGTCGTCCGTTGGTTCAAATTTGTTTGTGAATGATGTGACTAAAAACAAATTCGTTTGGTTAGCCATTTTGATTTGTACGGGCATTATGGTGCTTATTTATCTGGTGCCGCAAATGCGTTTGGTCTTGGGTTTAATAGAGTTGCCTGTGAATATATGGCTTGTGTGCATGGTGGCGAGTTTGTTGCCGCTTTTTATTATACAGATTTATAAGCGGATTTTTGAAAGGTGAAAATGCTTTTTATACTGAGGGGATATATTTAAATCAACTTAAATAATGACGTAAATTTTCAGTTTATTAACGGGTAGTATTTTGCTCACTTGGTTGTATAATTCATCGAAAGGCAGTATTTTAATATGTGCTGTTTTTCATGCAACTATTGATATTGCCTTTACCGCGGATATTGCTGATAAAAATATTGTTAATTAAATATGGTATTATTCAACATGGCTTACGCAGTTATCGTAAATAAAATAAATAAAAAATGAAAGGATCATTCAAACTCGGCAATGTTGCAGGTATCGGTGTTTTTGTCCATTGGACATTTGCCATACTTATTGCCTATATCATTTTCAGCAACTACCGTTCGGGGCATAATGCGGAACAAATCATGTGGGCAGTTATTTTTATATTGAGCATATTTGTTACCGTTTTCCTCCACGAACTTGGTCATGCCCTTGCTGCAAAACGATACAACATCAAAACCATAGATATTACCTTGTTGCCTATTGGGGGGCTTGCACGGTTAGAATCTATACCCGAAAAACCCCAAGAAGAATTGGTAGTAGCGATTGCGGGTCCCGCTGTTAATATTGCATTAGCCCTCATTACGGGTTTATTTATCACAATTCCTGAAACAAAAGATTTAACTGTTCAACTATCGGGTGGCGTAAATAGCAGTAATTTCTTTCTAAATTTTTTTATCGTAAACGTCTGGTTAGCCTTGTTCAATTTAATTCCTGCTTTTCCGATGGATGGTGGAAGGGTACTTAGAGCATTGCTCGCCATGAAATTTGAGCGGCATATTGCCACCAATATTGCTGCCCGCATTGGTCAAGTGATTGCCGTTGGCTTTGTGTTTATTGGCTTTTTTTCCAATCCTTTTTTAGTTTTTATCGGACTGTTTATCTTCCTTGGGGCACAGGCAGAAACCGAATTTACACTCGCCCAATCACTGCTCAAAGGCTACAAAGTCCGTGATGTATTGATGCAGCAATATCAAACAATTGAGTCCAATGAAACGGTAAAAACAGCGGTTGCGATGCTGCTGAATGGGCAATGTCGAAATTTTTTAGTCACTGAAAATGCGCTTTCGGTAGGCACTTTGAGCCGCGAAGAAATCATAAAAGCCTTATCAGAACAAGGCGAAAATGTTATTATTCATACTGTTATGAACAAAAATTTGGTATATCTTGATGCCGATTCACCTTTGGAAAATGCCTATCAACAAGTGCAGGAAAGTAAATCATCACTCATGCCTGTGATGGAAAATAAGCGGCTGATTGGCATATTGGATACTGAAAACATTTTAGAATTTATTATGGTAAAAGATGCTTTGGGTAAAAAAACAAATTTATGAATAATATCATCACTCTTACTTTCAGTCCCAGTATTGACAAAAGTACATCAATAAAATCTTTATTTATGAATCAAAAAATCACAATTGTTCGACATATAAAAGACTTTATGCTTATCACTGCGGGCGTCTTTTCCGCCGCCTTTGGATTCAAAGGTTTTTTAATGACCAATAATTTTATTGATGGTGGGGCAACGGGTATTTCATTGTTAATTTCGGCATTGACACCTATTCCGTTGTACGTTCTTTTAATTGTCGTGAATATTCCATTTATCTTATTGGGTAACAAAATTATAGGGAAATTATTCGCCATAAAAACAGCATTAGCGATTTGTGGATTAGCATTGGTAGTGGCAACCGTTGAATTTCCTGATGTAACAAAAGATAATTTATTGGTTGCTATATTCGGCGGATTTTTTCTCGGTGCAGGCATCGGTTTGTCGATAAGAGGCGGGGCGGTGATTGACGGAACAGAAGTGTTGGCTATCTATTTAAGTCGTAAATTTGGGACAACAATCGGCGATATTATTATTTTAATTAACATCATTATCTTTTCAATTGCGGCTTATTTTTTATCCGTCGAAATTGCACTTTATTCAATGATTACTTATTTATCGGCGTCAAAAACCCTTGACTTTGTCGTGGAAGGCATTGAAGAATACACAGGTGTGACAATTATTTCACCGTATAGCGACGACATTAGGCAAATGATTATTGACACACTCGGTCGGGGCGTAACTATTTACAATGGTAAAAGTGGTTTTGGTAAAGCGGGTGAGACAACGGATGTCGAAATTGTTTACACCGTCATTACCCGTTTGGAACTAAGTCGTTTGAATGCGGAACTTGAAAAAATAGACCCTAATGCCTTCGTTGTAATGAGCGCTATTAAAGACACAAAGGGCGGAATGATTAAAAAACGGGCATTTAAGCATTGATATAAGTATTGATTTATGGTAAACACAAGGATTTTAAATGACTAAAAAGGGATGAAATGTCATTGCGAGGTACGTGGCAACTGAGGGGGTATAAAAATGAAAATTAATTAATCATGTCCACCAATAATTTCAATATAAAAGGGTTAACGGATGCCCAAGTCCTTGAAGCACAAAGAAAACACGGCTTCAATCGCTTAGCCTATAAAAAAGAAAATGCTTTTTTGGAAGCCCTAAAAAAATTTGCCAAAGACCCAATGGTTCTTTTATTATTGGTGGCATCGAGTATTTATTTCATCAGTGGCAAAACAGGCGATGGTATTTTCCTTGTTTCCGCCCTTATTTTAATATCCACTATTTCACTCTATCAAGATTCCAGAAGCCGCAATGCTTTAGAGAAACTAAAAGATTTCACACAACCCAAAAGTAAAGTCATTCGGAATGACGCGGTTGAGGAAATAAACAGCGAAGATTTGGTAGTTGGCGATAGCCTCATGGTGGAGGAAGGCACGTCAATTTCAGCCGATGGCATCATTGTGCATTCCAACGATTTTTCAGCCAACGAATCCATTCTCACAGGCGAATCGTTAGCCGTTTTTAAAGATAAAACGCAAAAGGATAACCTTGTTTTTCAAGGCACAACCGTAGCCAGTGGATTGGCAATTGCTACCATTACGGCAATTGGAAATGAAACAAAACTGGGTAAAATTGGCAAAAGTCTTGAAAGTATTCAAGAAGAACCTACGCCATTAGAGCTACAAATAAGCAATTTTGTTAAAAAAATGGCAATGGTTGGCGGCGTGGTTTTCTTAA
>JAYUUR010000398.1:0-31311 GCA_043754475.1 Saprospiraceae bacterium
GAAGGCTTGTAATTCTTTCTTAAAAGCATGGTGTCTATAGGAATTGCCGCAGCTCTTTTAAGCGTCTTTTGATGAATATTCAACAGTCCTGTAATGTACATTTGATGCTCAACTTGTGTCGGATATTTTTCTATCATTGTTCCAGTTTTGGTGCAAAGATACAATTCTTAAAACACGCTTTTATTTATTTATCGTTCCTAAGTTAATTTTTATGCTTTAGACAAACAGCTATATTTGAAAATACATATTGTTTGTTATAGGCAAATATAGTTTGGTTTATCCAACATGTCAAGTACTGGAGAAAATAAAAGTGTTGTCCAATGTTAATAAAATGTCATATATTGTACAAACGGTTAGAATGGTTGTATAAATGATAAAAAAAAATCGGTTATTTCAAATAATTTAATTTTGAAATAACCGATTTTTTGAAAGTCTAATATTTTTTTTTAAATAAACTCCTCAGCCGTTGTAGCCTCCTTCAAATCTATCAAAGGCACATTCACCCGCTTCATCGTTTCGAGCGTAGCCGCTACGGTAGAAAGACCGGGGGCAAAGAATAATCCAAGCACGGGAACGGATAAAAGCGTCAAAAACATAGCACCATTGCCGATAGCGAGCCAACGGTAGCGGTTGGAAAATGCCTTGCTTTCTTTCACATTATAATATTTTTCAAGGGAATAATCCAAATTGCCATAGCCGGCGTAGAAGGCTTGTACAAAAAATAAAATCAAGGGCGCAGCAAAACCGAATATGGGAATAAATGCTAATACCAGTAGCCACAAGGTGTACCAAATCTCCTTCGTCATATTGCGAAGGCTTAGGTACATACCCCTCAGTATCAGGCGAAAATTGGTGAGTGAAAAGAACGGCGGGTCATAAACAGGCTGCCCTGTAATATGCTCTTGCACTTTAGCCGCTAAAGGCGACATAAAAGGCGCGACCAAACCCATCAAAAATACGCGATAAACGAACAAACCCGTTACGCCCAGTATGACCCAACTCACGCCATAAGCAATGTTTTCAAAAAAATGGAAACCCCACCAATTATTGGGATAGCCCATAACCAAATAGAAGGATAAATCGTCCGACAAGAGATAGGCTGCATAAGCGATAGAGCCGCCCAATATCAAACTGATGAACCCCGGGATAACGATGTAAGACCACAAGCGTCTTTGAGCAATAACGCTGAATGCCCTGCCATAACTGATGATTCCGTCGAAAAAATCTTTATACATAATCTATGAACTATTTTAATGTTGTAACTTTAACCTTAATTTTGTTTAATCTTTTACTTTAAAACAATCGTAAAGGTATTTTCATCCGAGTAGTGCTCTCTGTTTTAGACCAAATTATTTTATTTAACTACTAAACTCACTTTTTACACATCCAAAGAAAGCAATAATAATATGAAATTAGACATCCTCGCTATTGGCGTACATCCTGACGACGTAGAACTCTCTTGTAGCGGCACTCTTTTAAGGCATATTCAAAAAGGCTATAAGGTCGGATTGCTCGATTTGACATTGGGCGAATTGGGTACGCGCGGCAATGCGGCTATCAGAACCGAAGAAGCAACGGTTTCTGCTCAACTCATGGGTGCACTCGTACGTGAACAACTCGACCTTGAAGATGGCTTTTTTACGCATAATCAAGACAATTTATTAAAAATTATAAGGGCAATTCGACAATATTGCCCAACTATTATATTCACCAATGCCCTCGAAGATCGCCATCCCGATCATGGAAGAGCAGCGAAACTGAGTTCGGATGCGTGTTTTTTATCGGGTTTGATTAAAATTGAAACTATGGATAAAAACGGTATTCCCCAAGCACCATGGCGCCCTCAAAACATCTATCATTATATTCAAGACAGAGCTTTGAAGCCTGATTTTGCAGTGGATATTTCAGATTTTATGGATAAAAAATTTGAACTCATCATGGCTTATAAATCTCAATTTTATGACCCCCTCAGTAATGAGCCTGTTACGCCCATTTCAAGTAAAAGCTTTTTGGATTCTATACGCGGGAAAGATGCCGTTTATGGTCGGTATATTGGCGTTCCGTATGCTGAAGGTTTTAATGTTTGTAAAGTAATCGGCGTAGATGATGTCTTTGATTTGAATTGATTTCATTACTTTTGCGCGCCAATTTTATTTATCAAACTTTAAAATAATCATTAACCTACCATTAAAAGGCTAATGATAACCAATTCAATTATGAATATCCTCATTATCGGTGGCGGCAATATGGGCTTAACTTATGCTCAAGCGTTCCTCCGCTCCCACGTGACTACCCGCGAGCAATTGATGATTCTCGAACACTTGCCTGAAAAAGCGGTACATCTTCAAGAACTCGACATTGCCAATATTTATTTGGATTCAAAAGACTGTATTCAAAAGGCGGATGTTATCATTTTAGCTGTAAAACCGCAGGATTCTGCTGCGCTTTTTGCACAATTGCGCCCTAATACAAATGAAGGTCAGGTATTCTTAACCATTATGGCAGGTGTAAAAATTAAAGCTATTCAGGATTCTTTAGGCGTGAAAAAAGTGATTAGAGCTATGCCCAATCTGCCTGCTCAAATCGGGCAAGGCATGACAGCGTTTACCTCTACGGATGAAGTGACGCGCCTCGAACTCGTGATGATTCAAAACCTTCTGGCGACTACAGGCAAGACACTTTTCCTTGAAAAAGAAGACCAAATTGATGCTGTAACGGCTATTTCAGGCTCTGGTCCGGCGTATGTTTATTTTTTCATGGATGCCATGATGAAAGCCGCTCGGGAAATGGGTTTTTCGGAATCGGAAGCAGAATTGCTTGTGGTTCAGACATTTACAGGCGCAGTGGATTTATACAATAAATCGAATATCCCTTGCGAAGAGTGGATTAAACGCGTGGCTTCACGCGGTGGCACAACTGAAGCAGCACTTAACTCATTCAAAAACAATACATTGCATCAAGACATTATTGATGGTGCAATGGCAGCTTTGCATCGGGCTGAAGAGTTAGGAAAATAGTATAAAACCGACTCAAAATAGCTTGAAAATATAGGTTATACTGAGGGGGTATCGTTCAACAGAAAATTGCATAATTTATTGACTGTCAGTAAATTATGCAATTTTTTTTATAAAATATTGGTTTCCGGATAAAAAGGCACTTAATTTGTTATAAATTAAAATTAATATATTTTTAAAATTTTTAATAACAAATTTAATCCTGAACCGATGATTAAAATTATCCTCCCATTACTCATCTTGATGCCCCTTATTTATCCCTTTGGGAGTATTTTGGCTCAAAATGCTGAACAAGACCTTGAAAATGGTGTCAAAATTTACAATGCTCTTCAAGAGTATATTGCACCACTTGATGATGCCAATAAAGTGACTTCTGATGTGTTGAATAATGTCAAAAAACGCGTGAAAGATGGTTCAGCATTGCTCGATGAAGTTATAGAAAACGGTACGGCGGAGCAAATCAAAACAGCGCGTTATTTCAAAATGAATTTTAAATACAAACAAGCGTATGTGTACGGCATTAAAGCCGATAATGCCACTTGTTTTAAAGAAATGACTGCCTTAAAAGATGAATTTGAAAGCTATAGCGATGCTTCAAAATTTCCTATGCGGTATAAATTAGAAGGTAAAAATTTTGTTATTAAGTACGAAGACTTTGCACCCTCTTTATCTCAGTTTTACACGGTCATGTCAGAATTAGGTGGCTCAATGAGCAAACCTGCCATGCAATATGAATATGCTAAAAAGACGTATAATCTCCCTAAAATAGAGCCTTGGTATAAATATATTGCGGCTACCCAAATTGTGGATTATCTGACTGAAAAAAAGCAATTCGATAACGAAATGGCTCAATATGCGTTGGAACAAATGAAAATTTATACCAATGATTTGACTAACAAAGAGCAAGAATCAGTCGAAAATATCAACTATCCGACCCCCCTCAGTTCAGGCAAGTCTATCAAATCAGTTTTAGAAAAAACGCCCAATTTTACTGATAATGCTCGTATTTGCGGCGAAGCGGCTATGATATTGATGAAAAATGATGAGAGAGACGATCAGACTGTATTGGATTTTTTTGAAGCGGCTGTGAAGGGTGATAAGTATCTAAACGATGCTTTGGGTTTTGCTCAATCGCGGCTCAATGATCAAAATATAGTCTTGTTGGAGGATGTTGATAATAATAATTTTAAAATAGAAAATAAGCAATTGGGCGTCAGTATTTTGGACAAATTAACTGCAAAAATAGCGGATATGCAATGCGACGATTTGAAAAAATATGCAGACGGTTATAGTGCATTTAATGAAGCAATCAAAGCCAAATCTTTTACTGAACGTTACAATAAATGCATGAATACAAAGAAAAAAGAAGAAGAACGCCGCGTGGAACAACAAAAAGACGATGAAGCACGACGTGAAAGAGAGCGCCGCCGGGCAGAGCGTGAAACGCATTTTTATGTAGGCATAAATGTGTTTCCACTTTTTTCAAAACCGATAGATTTAGGCGGTGTTTTGAATTTTGGTGCTAAAAATATACTCGTTGAGGTGTCATATTTGAATGTGACTAAGAAAAAAGAGAACTACTTCGACCTTCAAGCAAGGGATATTAAAGATGTGCCTGAGCATAAATGGGATGGTTATTTTACCCATTTAGCTTTAAAATTTGCTACAAAAAAAAGCAGCAGTAAAAATAGTAAAATGTATGCAGGCCCTTTATTGGGTTATAATGCCCGAACTTTTGAACCATTCCAAGCAGCAGTAACCAATACGACGACCAATAAAACGACGACTCAAAACTTCGCCCCGACGGCAAAGCAATATATTTTGATGTACAATATGGGCGCAATATTTTTAGCAGGTTTAGGCGGCGATTTGTACTTTGGCATTGGAGCAGCTTACAATCAATTCGACGGAGGTAGCAATGAGTTTTGGAATAAGGATAACTACAAAATTGACGACGCCTTTTTGACCAATAGAAAATCAAATTATTATAGTTTTACAATGCGTTTGGGCATTTCAGTTGGTTTTGGTCGATGAGTTTACCCCCTCAGTATTTTTCTATTAATTTTTACCTGACTTAGTTTTGTCTGTAGCTACATTAGAGCTGCGTTCAATTTCGTCATATACTTTTCTGATAGTCAATGATTTTTCATCATTATCCATAATGACAATCACTTTATACACACCTTCACGTTGCGAAGACAAATCAACAGATATATTATTCAAACCGGATAAGAGCATTTTAGTGCCTTGCCAAACGATAGCATTCGTACCATCTATTATTTGCAACACTGAGCCACCATCTTTCATAGCATCTACGGTGAAGTTAAAAGACTTATTGACCGTCTCACTCGAAAGTTGAACAAGCATGACATTCGACTCTAATTTTTTGTTGATAGAAAGCACTTCTGAATAACTGAATATACCATCAAAATCGACTTGTTTCAGGCGATAATATATCCTGCTACCAGTTGCTTGTGGGTCGAGGAAATTATATTTTTTTGAAATTTTAGAAGTGCCAGCCCCTCTGATAGTACCTGCGGTTTGAAATTCGGAGCCATTTTCAGATTTTTCAAGGATAAACATGGAGTTATTGGTTTCAAAGTCGGTACTCCATGAAAGCAAGACGCCAATCGGAAACTCTTCAGCGCGAAGCATTTGGCCGTAGCTACATTCAGCTTGGAGGTTTTGCATATTAATCAATGCAGCTGCCGCAAAAACAGAGAGTGAGCGAATGTAATGAATATTTTTCATAGATTTTTTAATTTAAACATTAAAATTAATCTAAAAACGTACCAAAATGATTAATAAAAATTTATTACCAATAACCATTTACGCTTCCTTATTCCGCTGCCAGTAATTAATATCTTCGATTTCTTCTAAAATTTTTAAATAATTTTGATAGCGCAATTCAGAAATGCCCATTTCAGTCAAGGAATCTACAGAATCCGTCAAGGCAGCTTTGACGGCACAGCCTGGTTCATTGCGGTGCATACACGAGCTGCCGAATTTGCATTTGTGGCTCAATACGAAAAATTCACGGAAGTTATGCGCCACGTCCATCGGTTGTAAGTTATTGAAAGCCAATGTTTTAATGCCCGGCGTATCAATCAAAGAACCGCCGAAATCCAGTTCAAACATTTCTGCAAAAGTGGTCGTATGCTGTCCTTTGCCGCTATAATCTGAGATTTCACCCGTTTTTAATATCAATTGTGCTTGAATAGCATTCACAGCACTCGATTTTCCGACGCCCGACTGACCGCTGACTAATGTGATTTTATCTTTTAAAACATTTTTTAAATCCTCCAAACCTTTTCCTGTAATGGCTGAAATGAGTAGAACTGAGTAGCCAATTTTTTCATAAATGGTCTTCATATCGTTGAAAATTGCCTTGTCGTCGGCATCATACAAATCACTTTTATTGAAAACAATGATAGTTTGAATATCTTGAGGCTCGGTCATGAGTAGGAAACGGTCTATAAAACCCTGCTTTAAATGCGGTTCAACAATGGTCACGAACAGCATCGCTTGGTCAACATTGGATGCCAAAAGATGAAGGTCATGCAGCTTGCGTGGCGATTGACGGGCGACATAATTGACTCGCGGCGCGATTTTTTTTATCATGCCCAACTCTTCATCATTGATGGCAAATTCTACAACATCCCCCACCGCAACGGGATTTGTCAAATTCATATTGCCCAATCTGAACTTGCCCACTATGCGGCATTTGACCACCTCGCCGTTGTCCAAACGCCTCACATTGTACCAACTGCCTGTGGATTTTATGACTCTTCCTTTTATCAAAATTTTATATTATTTTTTATTGCAATAAATAAGTGACTCATGGAACAAATTAACGAAGAAAAAACCTTAATTCAATAGCAAGGAGTAAAAGTTAAATATTAGCAGAAATTTCTATTTGCTATTGACTATTTAAAACAGATGGGTTACATTTGTGCAATTGATTATAAACATAAAATCGTTAACCTATTTTAAACATTTTTTTTAATGAAAAAAAACCAAGCTTAAAATTCTTCGCATTTCGCATTTCGCATTTCGCATTTCGCATTTCGCATTTCGCATTTCGCATTTCGCATTTCGCGAAGCGAAACAGATTTTACTTTTGATATTGATTGCGCTTCAATATAAAAAGGCTACTGCCGTAGAGAAATTGGTACCCTCTCAAACAGCAATAGCCAACACTTTGCTTAAAAATTAATTTTAAACAAAAATTTCAATCAAAGTTAAAAAAAAAATCAATGAAAAACATTTTAAAAATCTGTTTATTGTTAGTAACCCTTAATTTGGTTACTTTTTATGCTTGTCAAAAAGATAATGCAGTATCGAATTATGAGGATATTCAATACAAAAATGCCGCAAAACCTAAACTGGTTTACTTGGCTGAGTATGAAAATTATCAAATTCCTGCAGACAAAGCCAAAGCTAAAATAGCCGAATTGACCGAAGCCATGAGAAGCAATAACTTAGAGTTGCGTTCATCTGAATCTGTATCACTTAATGAAGCAGTTTGGAACATTGAAGCTTTGGCTAACGCTTCTCAAGCACGCGCTAAATGGCATTATAAAAATTTGAAAGTCTTTACAAGCTATATCCCGCTTACAACTTCAACCGAAAATGGGAAAAAGCGTGTTTCTAAACAGGAAGTATCTGCTAAATATGGTCAAGTCGTTTCTGAAATTAAGCAAGCGGAAAAAAATACGCGTTATCCTGGTTCTCACAGAAAAACTATCTACGCCGATATTTCACCTTATCAAGATGAGAGTGGCAATATAGTTTTAGAGCTTAGAACAGGCGTAGGCACTGACCCAAATGGCTGCAACGATTGCCCGGTTGATGAAGAATATGAGCCGACTTATAGTTGTGAGTCAACAGACTGCTGGCGTACTGGTTTTAGCTTGGGCACATGCAATACGCCGCCATCTGGACCTGGACCCGGTACTTTAGACGCTTCGGATGTTATTCAAACATTAGTTATGAATAATGCACAGGGCGCACCTTGTTTAACATTGATGAACCAAGTTGTATATCCTAATATGAATGATTTCGGTTATTTTATCAATATCCAGCAGTCCGATATTATTAGACACTTTCAATATTCAAACCCTAATTTTCAAGGAACACCTGAAATTAGAAGATTCTTGCTATTTGGATCTCATCAATCTGCACCAGGTGGCTATGTAACTTGCTTAACACCTTCTGATATAAATTTTTTCCGTATAGGTGTGGAGAAAATATTAGTAGCGCAACGCAATGCAAATACTGATGATATTTGGACTGGAAGATATTTTATTGATTGTGATGTTTTTTATGACGTTGTGACCGGTAGCCCTCAAAATCTTCATCATGCTTTACGTTATAGTGTCGGCACATATGTCGAGTGATTATATTGAATAATTATCTATAAATTGAGCTAAAACCTATTTGAAATTAATAGGTTTTAGCTCAATTTAATTCACTCATTCAACACTTAAAAAATGAAATTAATAAAAATTCTCTCTCTATTCCTTATCATTCCTTCTTTTATATTTGCTCAAAGGACTATTAGCATATCAGGGACTCTTAGTGTCAATACACAATGGAATTTTGATACAGTTTTCTTATCAGGTAATGTAACTATTCCTAATGATATAAGTCTTTCCATCGCAGCAGGCACTAAGGTGATAGCGCAAGGTTATTATAAAATAGATGTCAAAGGTCGTTTAATTGCTATTGGAGAGCCTAATAAATTCATTTATTTTTCGGCATTAGACACAGCACGTCTATATGATACATCTACTACAAAAGGTGGTTGGAATGGATTACATTTTGAAAGTATTACATCAAATAATGACTCATCCGTACTCAAGTATTGTAGAGTTGAGCATGGTAAAGCAGTAGGACTTTCCAGAAAAGAAAAATTGGGTGGGGGTATTTATATTGATAGTTGTTCAAAAATATTGATTCAAAATTGCCAAATTTTTAATAATGTAGCCCGCTTAGGTGGCGCTGGTATTCAAATTGTTAATAATGCTTCTCCTAAAATAATTCAAAATCTTATTAAAAATAATTTTTCTGTTCTTGAAGGTGGAGGGATAGCATCGTTGGAAAACTCTGCCCCTATCATTCAAAAAAACATTATTATTGAAAATATTGCTTTTACCACAAGTGAAACAACACCTGGATTTATTTTTGCTCATGGAGCAGGTGGCGGTATTTATGTATCGTCGCGTACGGAAATAACCCCATTAATTTCTTGCAATCTAATTGCCAATAATGTTTCAGTAAATGGTGCTGTTTACGAAAGCTCTCCTTATATGCGATGTTTTAATAACATTATTGTAAATAATTATGGCGGTGGTGTTTTTCATGGGCATCAACGCAGCCATTCTATTTATACCAACAATACAATTTGTAATAATGAGGATATAGGTTTTGTATCAGCCAGCACAACTGTTAAACTTTATAATAATATTATAAGGAATAATACTGTTTTATTTCCAAAAGATTCGTTTAATGTAGATAATATCTTAGGGGCATGGCCACAGACACATTACAATAATATAGAGAAAATGGCATCACAATTGCGCGGCAATAATAATATAGATGCCCCTACTTTATTCGTAAAACCGACAACAGTGCCGGGTCTTAATGAGAATGGTTATGAAGCGGATTGGCGTTTGCAAAAAGGGAGTCCGGAGATAGATGCAGGCACAACTGCCGATGGTGTTGCAGACATTGTAACGACTAAAGATTTTCTCGGCAATGCGCGTATTCAAGGCGCAACTATTGATATAGGTGCTATCGAATATAGCCCCCTCAGTACAACAACCGATTTGAATGATTTGAATATAAAAATATATCCTAATCCTTTTTCAGGGCAGATATGGATTGATGTGAATAGTCCGCTTGTATCAGCGCGATACTCAATATTTTCTATTGATGGCAAGCTCATGAGCCAAGATATTTTAAATCAAGGAACGCAATTGATTCAAACTGAGCAATTTGCAGTAGGAAGTTATATTTTGACAATAACAGATAAAAATGGAAAGAAAATTTTTAATAGTAAATTGATTAAAAATTAGTATTTAGCAATCTTTTAATCTGATTCATCAATCGCTTTTAAAATCACATCACATGCCCAACGCACCTCCCCCTCAGTAATTATCAACGGCGGGGCAATCCGCAAGCTACGATTATTGAACAAAAACCAATCGGTTAATAAGCCATTTTTTAAACATTGTTGAATAACTTTTTGTAAAAAATCAAAACTTTCTAACTCCACCGCCATCCATAAACCGACTTGCCGAACGGCAATAATTTGAGGATGAACTAATAGACTTTTAAATAATAAACCTTTACTTTTTGCTTCAGCCACCAAGTCCGTTTCAACCAATATTTTCAATGTCGCATAAGCCGCCGCACAAGATACGGGATGCCCGCCAAAGGTGGTAATATGCCCCAAAATAGGGTCGTCTGTCAGCGACGACATAATTTCTTTTGATGATATAAACGCACCAATCGGCATACCGCCGCCCAAACCTTTGGCTAATAACAAAATATCAGGCACAATATTATACTGCTCAAATGCCCAAAGTGAGCCTGTTCTGCCCATACCCGCTTGTATTTCGTCCAAAACCAAAAGCGCACCGACCTCATCGCACCGCTTTCTCAAAGCTTGAAGATAGCCCAAAGTAGGTGGTATAATGCCCGCTTCGCCTTGAATGGTTTCGATAAAAACGGCTGCTGTTTGATGATTTATGTCATTTAAATTATCAAAATTATTGTAATTAATCCAATGAATATCAGGCAATAATGGTCGAAAAGCTTGTGTAAAATAGTCGTCCGAGTTAAGGCTCATTGCGCCTTGCGTGGAGCCATGATAAGCATTTCGAGCAGCTATTATTCGGCTTCTGCCTGTATGCCTTTTGGCTAATTTCATAGCCCCCTCAGTCGCTTCAGTGCCTGAATTGGTAAAATAAACAGAAGCGAGATTTTCGGGAAGGTTTTGTGATAAAAGAGTGGCTAATTGCACTTGTGGCGATAGAACAAATTCGCCATATACAAGTGTATGTAAATATTTATCTAATTGATTTTCAATAGCTTGCAAAACTGAGGGATGCCGATGACCCAATACTGAGGGACCAATGCCCGCTATCAAATCCATATAGCGCACCCCCTCAGTATCAAAGAGATATAAGCCCTCGGCACGCTCAATTTCGAGCATCAGCGGAAAAGCGGAGGTTTGGGCAACATGCCGTAGGAAAAGTTGTCGTTGAGATAGCATGGTGTAAAGTTAGGGGATTTGATTTTAAATAAATTTTTTCTACCGATATTTAGCCTCTCCTGCCAAAGGCATTCCTTCGGAAGAGGCAACCACCTAAGTAATTAAGGAATTAAGGAAATTTTAACTATGGAGTAGTTTTTGAAATATGCTATTAACAAGTTGAAAATAAACGATTTATGAATTTAAAACGTTAATATCAATAAATACAAAATTGTTGTATAATAATTATTAAAGAAAAAATGCCTAAATTTGGAGGTCAATGAAACATCTACTCGTCATATCACTCTTAGCACTTACGCTTTACGGATGCGATTCCGATACAGAGCGCATGGAGGGCTATGAGGTGCATGGCATAGATCTCTCTCATTATCAGTCCAAAATTAGTTGGGATTCAGTAGCAGCACAAGGCATTGCCTTTGCTTTTGTGAAAGCAACTGAGGGCCGTCAGCATCTGGATAAAAAATATTGCGAAAATTGGCAGGAGATGAAACGCGTTGGCATCAAGCGCGGTGCCTATCATTTTTTCCGTCCGAGCATTCCTGCTGAAGAGCAAGCTCGCAATTTTATGAATGTTGTGGACATGCAATACGGCGATTTGCCACCCGTTTTGGATGTGGAAGTTGATGAAAACCTTTCGCGGGAAGAGGTGGTTAAAGGCATCAAAGATTGGCTTTATTTAGTGGAAATGGAATACAGCATACGCCCGATTATTTACACGCACTACAAATTTTACAACAAATTCATAGCAGGAGAGTTTGATAAATACCCTATTTGGATTGCAAAATATGGTGGTGAAGCACCCCGACTCGGCAGTGTACAATGGACATTTTGGCAGTATGGAAATCGTGGAATACTGAGGGGGGTCGAAGGGCACGTCGATTTCAACGTTTTCAAAGGCTCTCATGAGGAATTAGAAAAAATCTGCCTATCAGGTGCCATGCTTTCGGGCAATGAAATGAATCGGAGTATTAATAAATTTAATTAATAGAACATAATAAAGTCAGTTTAAAATATAAAAATTGAAATGAAAAAAATACTTTTTGTCGCCATAGTCATTTTAAATATAGCCTGCGCGAAGGCTCAAGAAGGTATCGAGTTTTTTCACGGCACTTTCGCTGAAGCTGTAGAAAAAGCGCAGAAGGAAAACAAATTGATTTTCATGGATGCCTATGCCGAATGGTGCGGACCCTGTAAACGCATGGCTGCTACTACTTTCAAAGATGAAAAAGTCGGCAAATTTTTCAATGATAATTTTATCAATGTGAAAATGGATATGGAAAAAGGTGAAGGTCCAGGTTTGCAACGCAAATATGAAGTCACGGCTTATCCGACACTCCTTTTTATCAATGGGAAAAGCGAATTAGCGCATAAAGGCGTGGGTGGCATGGGCAATGACCAACTAATTGCGTTGGGAAGAGCCGCTATGGGCAAAGTGGATAATTCAAAAGATTTTGAGAAAGCTTACAACGAAGGTAAACGTGAGCCTGAGCTCATTTTGAACTACGTGCGCGCGCTCAATCGGGCTGGCAAACCAAGCCTTAAAATAGTGAATGACTATTTGCAAAAAGCTGATATGGCGAATCCGAATACTTTGAAAATTATTTTTGAAGGCACGACTCAAGCGGATTCTAAGGTTTTTGATTTGTTGATTAAAAATAAGGCACAAATAGCTACTCTTTTTAATGATAAACAAATCAAAGATAAAATTGAAAATGCTTGCGATAAGACTTTAGATAATGCCGTGCAATTTAAAAATCCTGAACTTTACAAGGAGGCGAAAGAAAAAATGAAGGTGCATGTGCCTGAAAAAGCAGAATTATTTGCCATCAATGCCGATTTGAAGTTTTTTAAAGCTTCAGGTAATGCTAAAGATTATTGCAAAGCATGCGAAACCATCTTGAAAAAAGAGGGCAAAGCCGATGCGCGTAAACTGTTTACTACCGCCAAACAAATGATTGATGCTTTCCCTTACGACAAAGGCGCATTAGGCGATGCTGAAAAATATTTTAAAAAAGCGGCTGAAAATGGCGGCATGAGCGAGTATTATTACTGGTATGCACACACGCTATTGCGCAACGGTAAGAAAAAAGATGCGCTCACTGCTGCTGAAAAAGCCCTTCAAATAGCTAAAGAAACAGCACCGAATTATGTGCCGGCGTCGGAGCAACTCATTGAGCAAATCAAGCAACAGGGTTAACATTTCTTTGAAATAAAATGAAAACAAAACCTATGAGATTTGCGTAAATCTCATAGGTTTTTTAATATAATTTTAATAAAATAATCCATACAATATGAAAACTATACAACTTTTCATAAGCATTGTTTTTTTTAGTAATGTATTAAGTGCTCAAAATCAGCAAAATACTGAGGGGGGCACTAAGACAGGCGAAGGTATTAGCTTCATTCATGAAAACGTTAGTGAAGCTTTGAATAAAGCAAAAACGCAAAGCAAACTCATTTTTGTGGATGCCTACACGACATGGTGTGGACCTTGTAAAATGATGGTGAAAAATACTTTCCCTGATGCGGATGTAGCTTCACTTTTCAACACCAAATTCGTGAATTTGAAGATGGATATGGAAAAAGGCGATGGTGTAGATATGGCAAAACGCTACGATATAGCGGCTTATCCGACCCTCCTTTTCCTCGATGGCGATGGGCAGCTCATTCATAAAGCCATCGGTTTTCATGATGTCAATCAAATTTTGGAACTTGGAAAAACGGCTTTGGATGCTGATAAATCGCTTGGTGGGTGGGCTTCAAAATATGAAAAAGGCAACCGTGATGCAGCTTTTTTGAAGGAGTATGCGCTGAAATTAGCCGCTGCTTACGATAATCGCCGCACGATGATAGCTGAAGAATACCTCACCACTCAAAAAGATTGGACAACAGACGAAAATTTAGAATTAATATACCGTTTTACTGAGGGGGTCAATACTAAGTTTTTTGATTACTTTTTAAACAACAAAAAGGCATTTGAAAAGAAGTATAATGCGGCTGAAATAGATGTGAAAATTCAAGGTTTGGTTTCTGAAAGGCTTTTTAATGAAAAAAATCTACCAACACTTGGTTTCGCCGATTCGCTAATTAAAAAAGTATATGCTGATAAAGCAGACCGCATGGCGAAAAATTATCACATGAGTTACTATCGAATGAAGGGCGATAGGGAGAAATATGCGGAAGCAGCTGTGGCGTATTTGAAAAAATATAAAGACTCAGCGGAAGAATTGAGTGATATTGCAAGCACATTCAATGATCAAATAGGCGATAGAAAAATGCTTAAAAAAGCATTGGGTTGGGCTAAGAAAGCAGTGAAGATGGATAACTCTTATTTAAATAACATGACTTTGGCAAATTTATATCAAAGTCTTGAGAAAAAATCGAATGCTCAAAAGACTGCACAAAAAGCCATTGATATTGCTAAAAAAAATGATGAACCCTACACGGAAGCAGAAGAATTATTGAAAAATCTGAAATAAAATAATTAAATATGTGGCTATTTTAAGAAAAAGGTCAACTCTTATATGGGAGTTGACCTTTTGGCATTATATTTGAAAAATCATAAATTGTTCTGAGGAACGAAGGAGTCAAACGAACAAGTTTAGTTTTGAGTGAGGATATTGATAATCAATTAGTTAGAACTAACATCTTCGTAAAACTCATTAAAAATAATACGACTATACTAACATACGCCTTTGCAATAGGCAACTCCTACTGTTGCAAAGATATTAACGAGAAAACGACAAATAGGGGTATTTTTATGTTTTTCATTGGACTCTGATGTTTTAACCGACGTCAGAGTTTTTTTTTATTTAAAGGCGAATAATTAGTTGAAATCACGGAGTGATTTAATATGAATAGCCTCTGACGCAATCAGAGGAGAATAATATCTATCGTAAATGATAGATATAACTGCGGAGCAGTTTAATGTAAAATTGTTAGTTATTGGAGATTTTGCACATTCAACCGCTTTGCGGTTAAGGGAACAGGCTTACTTTATCCTCCGATTTCATCGAAGGTTATTCATATTCAATCGCTCCGCGATTTTAACCTATTATTTCGTATTGATTAGTGTTTTTATCTAAAAAACAATCAGATACTGAGGGGTTGTGGTGTATCCCATGATACTGTTAGAAAGAGAGATGCTACCTCTGACCCGTCGTTCTCGAGGGGTATCACCACCCTCCGCCGGTGTACTTAAGGCAGCACTCTCACTATATAATTGTACAATATATACATACAGTTATAGGAATGCTTACGCTTTCGGTTCTTCCTTTGGTTCTGCATTAGCAGGTACGACTGCTTTAGTGACTAATTTTGGACGGCTTTTGCCGAATGAGCCTCTTGTGATTTTACCGCGCTTTGTTCTTTTATCGCCTTTTCCCATTGTTATTTTGTTATTTTATTATTTATAAAATTAGATTTTAAAATTATTTTTTAAAATGAAGCGCAAAGGTAGTAATTTTATCGTTAAATGACAAAGAAGATAGAGTGTAAAAATACTTACCCACTAATTAAAGGTATTTATCATATTTAAAAAATGTTAAAATTTATTTAAAGTTTCTTCAAAAACGTACTTAACTATCACTAAATTTGTTCCTTGTTTATTATTTTAATGAGTTTTAAAACACAACGAACAGTATGAATGCATTAGCATTGCACCCACAACGTCAATTTAGCACTGACAAGAAAACCTCTGAAAACGATCCTATCAAAGTAAACACATATACGCTCAAAAATGGTTTGAAAATCTTTATGAGCGTTAATAAAAACGAACCACGCATCTTTACTAATATCGCTGTCAAAGCAGGCTCTAAACAAGACCCCGCCGATACGACAGGATTAGCGCATTACCTCGAACACATGATGTTTAAGGGAACGCATCAAATCGGCTCGCTCAATTGGGATAGAGAAAGAGAATTGCTCACTCAAATCGCCGATCTTTACGAAAAACATCGGCTTGAAACAGACCCCTCAGTAAGGAGCGCATATTATGCTTCTATTGATAATCTTTCGAACGAAGCAGCCAAATTCGTAGCGACCAATGAATACGACAAACTCGTCTCCTCGCTCGGCGCCAAATCTACAAATGCTTACACATCGAACGAACAGACCGTTTACGTGAATGATATTCCAAGCAATGAACTTGAAAAATGGTTCAAATTGGAGTCTGAACGCTTCAAAATGGTGGTTTTGCGCTTGTTTCATACCGAATTGGAAACGGTTTATGAGGAGTTCAACATGGGGCAAGACAACGACAATCGCAAGGTGTATCAAGCCATGATGGCAAGCCTCTTCCCGACGCATCCCTACGGCACTCAAACCACGATTGGTAAAGGGGAACATTTGAAAAATCCGTCGCACTATAACATTTTAAATTATTTTAAGAATTATTATGTGGCGAACAATATGGCTATCATTTTATCGGGTGATTTTGAGCCTGAACAAGTAGTGGCGTATGCTGAAAAATATTTTGGCAATTATCCAATAAGTGATGTGCCACCTTTTAATTATGATGAACAAATGCCCATTGACAGCATTATTCGGCAAGAAGTTTTCGGACAACAAGCCGAATATGTCCAATTGGCGTGGCGTATTGGTGGTGCAAAATCGGGCGATAGCGATATAGCGAGCCTTATTTCTGCTATGTTGCACAACAATCAAGCGGGTTTAATAGATTTGGATTTGGTTCAAAAACAAAAAGTTTTAGAAGCATCATCGGGTACGATGAATATGACTGATTACTCTGGTTTCGTTATGTCTGGTAAGCCGCGAGAAAAACAATCGCTTGAAGATGTTGAAAAGTTGCTTTTGGAACAAATAATCCGCTTGAAAAAAGGCGACTTTCCTGATTGGCTCATGTCGGCAGTTATTAAGGATTATAAATATAGCCAAATGAAAAGCTATGAAAACAATCAAAGCCGTGTCGGCTCTATGACTGATGCATTTGTGAAAGGCATTGAGTGGGAGGATTATATTGAGCGCATTGACCGCATGAAAAATATCACGAAGCAACAAGTTCAAGATTTTTCAAACAGGTTTTTTACAGATAATTATGTCGTGGTGTATAAAAGAACAGGCGTGGATACGAATGTCATGAAGGTGGAAAAACCTGAAATTACGCCCGTTTCACTTAATCGGCATGATAAATCCGACTTTGCACAGACGTTTTTTATGGAAGAGTCGCCACGTTTGAAGCCTGAATTTATTGATTTTAAAAAGGCTATTCAAACAAAAAAATTAAGCAGTGGTTTGACATTAGATTACATTGAAAACGTAACAAATGAAACGTTTTCCTTGTATTATATACTCGAAATGGGTAAAAATGCCGATAAAAAATTGCCTTTGGCGTTAAATTATTTGCCATTTTTAGGAACGAATAAATACACGGCGGAGGAATTGCAACAGGAGTTTTATAAGCTGGGTTTATCGTTTGATGTTTTTAGCAATGATGAAAGAAGTTTTGCGGTTTTAAGCGGTTTGGATGAGTCATTTACTGAGGGGGTCAAACTGTTTGAGCATATTTTAAAAAATGTGGAAGGGGATGTAATTCCTTTAAAAAATATGGTCGCCGACATCTTGAGTAAGCGCGACAACGATAAAAAAGATAAGCGCATCATCCTTCGCAATGCAATGGCGAGCTATGCTAAATATGGCAAAATATCGCCATTTACGGATAATTTATCGAAAGAAGAATTGCAAAATCTTCAACCTGCGGACTTAGTCAATGCTATTAAAAACCTGACAACATTCGAGCACTGTATTTTTTATTATGGTACAAAAAAGGTGGAAGAAGTAGTCGAAATTCTGAATGCGGAGCATATTGTGCAAGCGAAATTAAACCCTGCTGTACCTGCAAAAGAATATGCTGAATTGGATACTACTGAAAATACAGTCTTATTTGTACATTTTCCGATGGTGCAAACGGAGGTTTTGATGCTTTCAAAAGGGACCCCTCAGTATTCGATGGCTGAAAACATACAATCGACTTTGTATAATAATTATTTCGGTTCTGGCTTATCATCTATTGTTTTTCAAGAGATTAGAGAGGCGCGCGCCTTGGCTTATTCTGCGAACGCCTATTACAGCAGCCCGCTTAAGCACGACCGAGCGCATTATCTGCAAGCTTACGTGGGTACGCAATCCGATAAGCTGCAAGAAGCGATAACAGCCATGCACGACATCATCGATGATATGCCGATGTCTGAAACGCAAATAGAACATGCTCGAATTTCTGTTTTGAAAACCATTGAAAGTGAGCGAATTACGAAAGCGAATATTTATTGGACGTATCGCAACAACCTTGAACGGGGCATCAAAAATGATATGCGAGAGGATATGTATCATGTGATTAACAACATGACTACCGATGATTTGAAGGCATTTCAGCAGGCACATGTAAAGGGGCGGCATTTCACATTCCTTGTTTTAGGCGATAAAACGAAGATTGATTTTGATTATTTAAAATCTATTGGTTCATTGATGGAGTTGAGTATGGAGGATGTATTTGGGTATTGAAAATCAATGTATTATAAATTTCAAAGCCATGATACTGAGGGGTATCATGGCTTTGTAGTATTATAAAATATGACAATTGAAATTAAAATAAACTTTCAATCACCTTATCAGCCGTAATACCTTCCGCTTCTGCCTTGTAATTTGGCACGATGCGGTGACGCAATACATACTTAGCAATCGCTTGCACATCCTCAATATCCGGCGAGTATTTACCTCGAATAGCGGCTTGGCATTTAGCACCCAAAACCAAGTATTGCGAAGCGCGTGGACCTGCTCCCCAAGAGATATAACTATTCACCATTGGCGTGGCGCGGTCAGTACCCGGGCGGGTTTTAGTAGCCAAGCTGACAGCGTATTCTAATACATTGTCTGCAATCGGTATTTTTCTCACAAGTTGTTGAAAATCAATGATTTGTGCACCTGATACAATGTGTCTCAATTCAACTTTCTTAGAAGAAGTTGTACTTTTGACGACTTCAATTTCCTCCTTATAACTCGGATAATCCAATGGAATATTGAACATAAAACGGTCAAGTTGTGCTTCGGGAAGTGGATAAGTACCCTCCTGTTCAATCGGATTTTGAGTAGCTAAAACAAAGAACGGCGAAGGCAATAAATGGCGATGACCACTGACAGTTACGCTGCGCTCTTGCATCGCTTCGAGCAAAGCCGCTTGTGTTTTAGGCGGTGTTCTGTTAATCTCATCCGCAAGAACAATATTGGCGAAAAGTGGACCGCGATTAAATTTGAAATGGCGGTCTTCATCTAAAATTTCAGAACCCGTAATATCCGAAGGCATCAAATCGGGTGTGAACTGAATCCGCTTAAATTCCAAATCCAAAACCTCTGAAATAGTGCTCACGAGTAAGGTTTTAGCCAAGCCCGGTACACCCACCAAAAGGCTATGACCATTTGAAAACAAGGAAATGATAACAGCTTTGACGACTTCATCTTGACCGACTATCACTTTTCCAATTTCTTTTGAAAGGTCGCGGTACGATTGTGCCAAAGCATCTACTGATTCTACATCTGAGCGCAAGGTTGCTGTTGTTGACATATATTTTTGAGTTTTATATTTTCAGTTTAAGACAAAAGTAAAAATAAAACGTTGCGTGCGGAGACTTTGTTTCACTTATTAGATGAATCCCTTATTTTTTACATATCCACACCCAATCCGACAATTCATGATTTTTTATATTATATGAAAAATGCCACCATTCGGTGCGAATCCCTTTGAATCCAACGCTCTCTAACACTCCCCTCAGTATTTTGCGGTTTTCAAGCACTTGTTTGGGCAAATTTTTAGAATCCGAATGTGCTTTTTCACTGAATGTATCGAACGGCGTGCCCATATCCAATTCTTTTCCCTCTTTATCTATTATCGTCAAATCCGCTGCCAAACCGCGCGTGTGTTGTGAACCTTTCCAAGGGGGCGTCACGTAATTGCTATTGGGCATTTTATTCCAAAGACGGAGTTGGTAGGGGCGTGGACGATAGCAATCAAACATTTTCAAACCACCTAATCCTTTGACTTTCAATATTTTATGTGCTTTAGCAATCGCCTTTGCTGCTTCGGGGCGCAGGAAACAACGTCCACAATCGTACATTTTCGCCTTTACAAAATTATCAGTCGTTGCATAACGGAGGTCGAGTGCAATTGTATTATCAAGAGCAGTCAATTCTGTCCATTGTTTTGTATCATAATCCGCATTTTGAGCAAGGCAAATAGATGCATCAATAACAGTAAAAAAAATAATTGAAATGCACTGATAGGTTGAAACCCATTTTTTCATTGACATATTAATTTTTAATGAAGATTAAAATTCAGCGAAGTTAAAAAAAAATGTAACTACTGAGGTAGTCGCCGCCCCAGAGGGGTGAAATGTCGGTAGAATAAAAAAATATAGGATAGAATTAGCGTAATTGCTATAATTTCGTCTTTCAAAATAAATTTTAAAGTTTAATTTTTTATAAAATGTTTAAAATCAAATTTCATAAAATACTCGTAATCAATATTTTATATTTTATTTTAATCCCTAAAATAGCGGCGACCGATGCGCAGCAAGTTTTTCAAGAAGCCAATCAAGCCTATACATCGGGCGATTATGCCGTCGCTGTAGAAAAATATGAAGCGATTTTGAAGCAAAATGTTTTTTCAAAAGAACTGTATTATAACCTCGGCAACAGCTACTATCGACTCAATCAAACGGGAAAAACGATTTTGAATTATGAACGGGCATTGCGGATGGCGCCTTCGGATGGCGATATTCAGCAAAACCTCGCCCTCGCGCGCAACCGTATTGTGGAGGATATTGAGCCCATTTCTAATATTTTTATCGTCCGTTGGTGGCATTTACTGAGGGGGTATTTGTCGGCAGATAGCTGGTCAATGCTTGCATTATTTTTTCTGTGGACTGGTATAGCGGGCATGGCTTTATGGCTTTTGAGCAGCGAAAGGACTTTGAAAAAACGCGGATTTATAATTGGAGCAGTTTTGATACCCTTCAGTATTTTACCGTTTTTATTAGCCAATAATGCTAAAAATGAAGCTCTTTCAAGCAATTTTGCTATCATTATAGCTCGTGAAACCCCTTTTCGCGCATCGCCCGATGCCAATGCTGCACCTACTTCAATGCTACATGAAGGTATTAAAGTAGAAATATTTGATAAGATTTCAAACCTTATCAAATCCCGATTGCCGAATGGTGAGGAAGGGTGGATTGAGGAGAATGCTGTTGAGAAGATTTAAATTTCTAAACCGCAAAACCGCAAAATTTTAAATGTAAAATATAAAAGGAAATACAAAATGTGATGATTTGTCCATGCTGGCACTTTTGCGGTTTTACATTTAAAATTTTACATTTTGCGGTTTTACATTTTGCATAAAAAAACCCTGCTGTGTTGAAGAGCAGGGTTTCCTATATGAAAGCTATGAAAACGGAAGAAATTATTCTTTACCGCCGTCAAGCTTATCTTGTAATTCTTTCAATTCATCCCATTGACCATTAGCAGCCATAGCCGCTTGTTTAGCCCATGTAGCAGGATTGTGGATAGCATAACGTGGACCCGCCGCCGTTAAAAGTTCTTTCACTGCATCAGCATCGCTTTCAGCTAATTGAGCGAAAGTAGTGATACCGCCTTCGTGCAAAATTTGCTCAATTTTAGGTCCAATACCTTCAATTTTTTTCAAATCATCTGCCCCTTTGTCTGCTTTTGCAGCTTTCTTAGGTGCTTCAGCTACAGGTGCTTCAGGAGCCGCTGCAACTGTTGCCGTAGCAGCAGCCACTCTTGATTCAGCGGGAGCAATGAAAACAATGCGCTTGTCATCTTTGCTGCGCTTATATGTAACGATACCTGCAACAGAAGCGTGCAAAGTATAATCTTTACCCATATAAACATTTTCGCCTGGATGGAATTGTGTACCACGCTGACGTACAAGGATGTTACCTGCTTTAGCGAACTGCCCGCCATACATTTTGACCCCCAAATATTTCGCTTTACTATCGCGCCCGTTGTCGGTACTACCGGCGCCTTTCTTATGTGCCATTTTTTTAAATTTTTATAACAGCCATATACATATATATTATGTGCTGTTAAAAATTAATGAATGCAAGTCAGTAAATAAAAGGATATTTAAATTAACTGACTTTGTTTTAATAAAAAGTTTTAAATGCACCCCCTCAGTTAAATTAACCGATAATAGAGTTAATGGTGATGCTTGTCAAAAAGTCGCGGTGACCATTTTTTACACGGTAACCTTTACGGCGTTTTTTCTTGAAAACGATAACTTTGTCACCTTTAAGGTGTTCGTTGACAGTAGCTATTACGCTTGCACCACCAACAGTCGGCATACCTACAGATACAACACCTTCTCTATCTACCAAAAGAACTTGGTCGAAAGTAACGTTGTTGCCTGCTTCAGTTTCTAACCGGTGGACGAATAGTCTTTGACCTTCCGTCACTTTCACTTGCTGACCGGCTATTTCTACGATTGCATACATGATATTAAAGAACTTTTAATTAAAAAATATAGATTTTTTGCGAAAATGCTCGCAAAGGTATGTTTTTATAAGTGAATTACAAAAGGTTTTTTTTAAGAAAATATTAATGTCTGTTTAAAAACAGAAAAACCATATTTATTTTTAGTTTTTATATCAAATGCAAAATATACTGAGGGGGGTCTTTAAAACCTTTGTTTTAACCGTAAAAAAATATAAAAACCTTTGGTTTTTGATAGAATACGTCTAACTTTGCACCGTTTTTAAGAACACATATAGAAAATTAAATACGTTTATATAAAATGGCAAATATTGGTCGTATAAAACAAATCATCGGTGCTGTTGTGGACGTGAGCTTTGCAGGCGAAGGTTCAAAACTACCCGAAATCCTTAACGCTTTATCGGTGAAAAGACCGAATGGCGATGAATTAATTTTGGAAGTGCAACGTCACTTAGGTGAAGACTCAGTGCGCACCATTTCGATGGACGCTACGGACGGTTTGACGCGCGGCATGGAAGTCCTTGATTTAGAGAATCAAATCTCAATGCCGACAGGTGAGCAAATTCGCGGTCGCCTATTCAACGTTATCGGCGAAGCGATTGATGGCATCGGGCATGTTGAAAAAGGTAAAACGGCTTACTCTATCCACCGCAAACCGCCTACTTATGAGCAACTTTCTACTGAAACAGAGGTGCTTTATACAGGTATCAAAGTGATTGACTTGATTGAGCCTTACTCAAAAGGAGGTAAAATTGGTCTTTTCGGCGGTGCAGGTGTTGGTAAAACGGTTCTTATCATGGAATTGATTAACAACATCGCGAAAGGTTACGACGGTATGTCTGTTTTCGCAGGCGTGGGTGAGCGGACTCGTGAAGGGAACGATTTGCTTCGTGAAATGATTGAATCCAACGTTATTCGCTATGGTGAAGAGTTTAAACACTCTATGGAAGCCGGCGGTTGGGATTTATCGAAAGTTGATAAAAAAGAATTAGCCAATTCACAAGCAACTCTTGTATTTGGTCAGATGAACGAGCCACCGGGAGCACGTGCACGTGTGGCGTTATCAGGTTTGACGATGGCAGAGTTTTTCCGTGATGGTGACATGAGTGATCCAAATGGAGGTCGTGATATTTTATTTTTTATTGATAATATTTTCCGTTTTACTCAGGCAGGTTCTGAGGTATCGGCTCTCTTAGGTCGTATGCCTTCGGCGGTGGGTTATCAACCGACTTTGGCGACTGAAATGGGTCTGATGCAAGAGCGTATTACTTCTACAAAACGCGGTTCCATAACATCTGTTCAAGCGGTGTATGTACCAGCGGATGACTTGACTGACCCGGCTCCCGCTACAACATTTGCCCACTTAGATGCGACAACCGTATTAAATCGTAAGATTGCGTCTTTGGGTATCTATCCTGCGGTTGACCCTTTGGACTCTACAAGCCGTATCCTCGATCCAAAAATTATTGGCGAAGCGCATTATAATTGTGCTCAAAGAGTGAAAATGACTTTGCAACGCTACAACGAATTGCAAGATATTATCGCGATTTTGGGTATGGAAGAATTATCTGAAGAAGATAAATTGACGGTTACTCGCGCTCGTCGTGTACAACGTTTCTTATCGCAACCGTTCCACGTTGCGGAGCAGTTTACAGGTTTGAAAGGCGTATTGGTACCAATTGAAGAAACGATTCGCGGTTTCAATATGATTATGGACGGTGAAGTGGATGAATATCCGGAAGCGGCATTCAACCTCGTCGGTAGCATTGACGATGCCATTGCAAAAGGTAAAAAATTGCTTGCGGAAGCGACTGCATAATCTGAAAATAACTTAAAAAAAAGATGAATATCACGGTTCTTACTCCCGATAAAGAAATATTTAAAGGTGCTATTACTTCCATTAAAGTGCCGGGCGTTGGTGGTAAATTTCAAGTATTGAAAAATCACGCCCCCATCGTTTCTGCTTTGAGCAAAGGAGACGTCATTTTTGTAAAAGAAGGTGGCGAAAAGATGAAGATTACGATTGAAAAAGGCTTCATTGAAGTTTTACACAACCAAGTCTCATTGCTTGTGCAAGGCGTTAAATAAGATTATAAAATTGACAATAAGCAAAAGGTTGAGTATTCAATTACTTGACCTTTTGCTTTTTCATGGCATAAAGTTGGGGGTAAAGGCACGTTCTCGTGGCTTTGCCCTTTTTCGTTTAAATAAAAACGGATTGCCTTGATAGGGCAACCCGTACTAATTATTATTAACAATATTTATTTAACTTCATTCAATAATCTCAAATTCAACCCGTCGATTTTGCTGACGGCTCTCCTCCGTTCCATTCGTATGAATAGGTTGTGACTTGCCAAATCCTTTAAATGTCAATCGTTCTTTCCCTATATTTTTTGAAATTAAATAATCTACTACCGATTTTGAACGGTTTTCAGACAGTTTTTGATTGTATTCCTCACTGCCTTCGCTGCTCGTGTGTCCTTTTATGAGGATTTTCATCGAAGGATTACGCTGTAAATAGGCGACAAGTTTATCCAACTGAGCCGAAGAAGTAGCTTCTAAAGTGGCTGAATTGAATTGAAATAATACTTTGTCCAATACTAAAACTTCGCCTTTTACTGCGGTAGGTGCAGCCGATTCAGAAGGTGTTGTTGTTACAGGTTTTGAAGCAGTAGGAGTTGAAACACTTGATGAATTATTTGCAACAGACGTATTGTTAATGCTTTTGTCTATTGAATTTTGATCTTTTGTCATTGCGACAGAGGAGTTGTCACTGCGAGCAGAGCGTGGCAGAACTGAGAGGGTAGTTGAAGAAGCATTTTGCTCAATATTTTTCTGAGCATTATTTTTAAGATTTGAATTTGAAACAACGCTTTCATTTTCAACAACCACATCAAACGCCCTTGATGGCATTTTAGAATCCGTAGCCTCTTCCACCTTTATTTCATCCAAATACGCTTTATGATAATGGTATTTATTGGACTGCACTTTAGTCTCTTTATTCGATAAAAAATTACCGATGATAAAATATTTATAAGGCTCTCTTGCAATAAAAGAATCACGTACTTCTTCCCAAACTGTTGAATTTGAATAGTTTACAATTGTTGAATTAATGACATTTGGCTTTAAAGGTAAGCGAAAAACGGAGTCTGTACTGAGGGGGGTCTTGCCGAAAGCCACACCCAAATTATTACTACCCTCGCAATGGAAATGCACCCAATAGGATACATAATACTTTTGACCCACTGTCAAAGCCTTCGTCAAAGTGCCTTGTAAATATTCACGCAACTCGTTTTTTTCGTCTGTCAAAATACTGCCATAAGTCATGATGCCTATGACATTATTGCCTGTTTTGGCTGTGAATTTCCACCTGTTAAATGCTCGGTTTGTAGTAGCAATAGTCGGGATTGAGCCATAAAGCGTCGCTTGTGCCCGCGTAGGCATACTCCACCCCATTGCCTTTGTGGCTGAAAACTCGCCCGGCGGTATCAAGCTGACTGAATCATTGGCAATTTCAAAACTCGGGTTGACCACCAAATTTTGACCCCTCAGTATAAGGCTGCTAAAAAGGATGATTGAAGCGAACAGCATTGATTTTATCATTGTGAAATAAAAGATTTGTATCGCGGAACTCCAGTTCCGCATGGTTATTCTACATTAATGCGGAACTGGAGTTCCGCTTTACTAATGGAAAATAAATGCTAAAATCAAGCCAAGGATGCTCAAGAAATGCAATAAATTGTAGTAAAAACAAAGAGAAAGGATTCAAAAAGGCTTATCAAGTGTGTTTTTGATGATCAGAATCAAATCATTTATATTTTCAATAGATTCGATAGTTTTAGTAGGAAAGCCTAACCATTCAGCCGCTTTTCGATAGAGTTCGAGGGGTGAATGATGGGCTTTACGCCATTCTTTGAGAGCAATGGCACCTTCAGATTTTGAAAATTTGACCCCCTCAGTATTTTTCAAGAGGGGATGATGGTAAAAAATATTTTTAGAGAATTGCAAATGCCCAATTTGTTCAGCTAAAAAAACCTGCGCTGCCGTTGAGTTGAGTAGGTCACTACCCCGTACTATAAAATTAATATTGTAAAACTCATCATCAGCCAAAGAGGCAATTTGATAAGAGGGCAAACCATTTTTTTGTCTAATAATAAAATCACCAATGGCAGTATCTAATTGTATTGAAATTTTTTCTTTTCGCCATTCATTAAAACAAATTGTTGTGAAATTCTCTACTCGAATGCGCCAAGCAGTATCTTTTTTATGCACATCATGCGTTGTGAGATGATTATTTCGACAGGTTTTAGGGTACAAGCCGTTTGTGGAAGCGATTATAATTTGTTTGCGAGAGCAATGACATTCATAAAGCAATCCCGAAGTTTGGAGTTTTTGAATGAGATGATTATAAATATCAAGCCGCTTGTGTTGAGAAAAATTTTTAAAAAAATCATCAGGAGAAGTAGGTCCCTCATTATATTCTAAGCCGAGCCAATCGAGTGTTTTGAATATATCTTCGACGTATTCAGGGCGCATTCTTTCAGCATCGAGATCGTCTATTCGCAATAATATTGTGCCGCCGAAAGCGCGAGCGATGGCATACGTCAAGATGAACGAAATGCCGTTGCCTGCATGTAAAAAGCCACTTGGAGTAGGTGCTATACGGGTGCGAAGCGTCATTTTATTAATTTAAATCATCATTTTTATTATCTTCATTTTCAAGGCTTTGTGCAATTTCATTATTATCGTCGTCCATATTTTGATTGCTTTTAAATGGCGAATTTTCTTGATTAATTCGAATGAGTTTCCTTGATAAAGTGATAGCAAAAGATAAGGCAATGATGGATAAAATAGCCATGCCTTCATAAGATTTTTGTAGTAAAAAGAAATCGTATAAACCGTGAAAAGAAACGGGTAAAGCGATGCTTGTCAGCATATATTGGTCTCGTTTTTTAGGAAAAAATTTCGCTAATCCAATGTAGGCACCCATCATCACAGCAAAAGCACCATGAGCAGGCACGGCAGTAAATGCCCGCCCGATAGCCGTTGAAATACCACCATTATCACCAAAAGTATAAAGGATATTTTCGAGCGTAGCGAAGCCCATGCCCACCATCACGGCGTAAACGATGCCATCCATCGGCTCGTTAAATGCGTCTTTGGGATAGGCATAAAAACGGAGGAATAAAAACTTGGATAATTCCTCAGTCAAGGCTATGACGAAGAAGGAAAATAGGAACGTAGTCAGTAAGCTGTGAGGGTCTTCGGTATCTCTAAAATACATTTGCCCGAGTACCGCCGGAATGGTGCTGATGAACCCCCAAACGAAACAAGCCAAGAGGATTATATAGGGTTCTTTTTCGTATTTATCTTGATGATAAATCCAATAGCTGATGGCTAAACCTGGAACAACTGCAATAGCAAATAAAGCAACTATCATTATAATTGATTGATTATCAATCATTTAATTCAGAGTTGTACATAACTCCATAAAATTACGCACTATTTTTACAGTCTTATCTTTTGCCGTAAATAAACCCATGTGGGCTACTTTCGGCAAGATGTGAATATCAGAAATCGACGGTAAAGGCATCATTTTTAAGCTCAAATCATAAGAAATTGTCTTGTCTTGCTTACCGATAATAATCAAAACAGGGCAGCCGATACCCCTCAGTATTTCGCCATTATCAGGACGATTGACCATCGCTTCTTGCGCGCCGATGATGGTTTCAGGATTGTATTTCGACGCTTTGAAAATAAGGCTATTGATGAGAAATTCGTTGCTCGTTGCGAAAAGTTCTGCAAATAGTTTTGGTATTAATTGCTTTACATACAAGATATGACCGTTGGTTTTTACAAATTGAATAGACTTGCGGCGGTCTTCTTTTTTCTCAGGCGAATCCTCGAAAGGGTGTGAGTGAAATAGCCCCAAGCCTGTCAATACTGAGGGGTAGCGTTTAGCGAACGCCACAGTAACATATCCGCCCAAAGAATGACCAATCATGACGCATTTTGTAATGCCTAACTCATCAAGTATTGCTTTTACGCTTTCAGCCATCAAGTCAACGGAATGTTCGGGCAGGATTTCAGACTCGCCGAATCCGCTCAAATCGGGGCGTATAATTTGAAATTCGCCCACGATTCCTTTGATAAAATCATCCCAAATAGTGCTGTCTTCGCATAAGCCGTGAAGGAGCATCAGGGGTTGCCCTTTTCCATGTATTCTGAATGCTAATTTCGTTCCTCTAAAATTGATGTAATGCATATATTTTATTTTGCCGATTTTGAAACTGCCTTTGAATTACTTGCAAATTAACAGCTTTTAAATAAATTTTAGTTGAATTGTAAAAAAAATAAGTTCGAGTACCTTGAATCAAGCCTTTTTTATAATTTTACAATCAGAGATTAATTGTTTTAGCCGTAGAACGGACTTCTGTCCGATAAAAAACTTGAAACCTGTGTCTGAAAATCTTTCACCCAATCAAAAAGCATTGCGCCGCTTAAAGAAAAACAAACCGGCGTTGTTTGGCTTAGGTTTGATTGTTTTTTCGATTGTGGTTGCTATTTTCGGCTATGTTCTTTCGCCCGATTCTACACCCAATGCGAATGACCAATTGCCTACTATTGCTTTGAAAGACCTTGGTTTTCAAGTAAAAATATTGAAAATCCAGAAAAATAGAGAGATTCAAAAAAGTAATTTTTTAAGTGTACTGCTTTGGGGTAGTGAAAATGAATTTGAAATAGTGCCTATTAATAATTTCACTATAAAAGGTGATTCTATTTTTTATGAAAAATATGCTGGTGAAAATCCTGATACAACTCAATTGTCACTGCGAGCAGAGCGTGGCAGGAGGGGGCATCAAGAAGCGATACATATAGCCGATGTGGCATACAATATTCCTTATGAAGAGACGAATAAAGTACAGGTTGAACAGGATTTTTATATCATCGGCAATAAAAAATTAGAAAAAAGTAAAACATTACAACTTGTTGAAAATCAAATAGTTACGCGTCGATTTTATCTTGGAACGGACAATTATGGGCGCGATAATTTGAGTAGGCTCATTATTGGGGTTAGGATTTCGTTGATTGTCGGATTAATAGCAGTGATTATTTCATTGACAATAGGTATTTTATTAGGAGCATTGGCTGGATATTTTGGGGGTAGATTAGACAATTTTATCATGCTTCTCATCAATACAATTTGGTCAATTCCGACGATTTTATTAGTTTTCGCCATCGTTTTGGCATTTGGAAAAAGCATTGGTATTATTTTCCTCGCGGTGGGGCTGACGATGTGGGTGGATGTGGCGAGATTGGTACGAGGGCAAGTTTTAGCTTTGAAAGAAATTTCGTTTATTGAAGCTGCTCAAAGTATGGGTTTTAGCACTGGAAGGATTTTGATGCGACATATTTTACCGAATATTTTAGGACCCGTGATGGTGGTAGCAGCATCCAATTTCGCAACGGCGATTTTGATTGAGTCGGGTTTGAGCTATTTAGGCTTCGGTATTCAACCGCCTACACCGAGTTGGGGAACCATGTTGAATGAAAATTATGGGTATGCGATTGGTGGAAAACCGTTTCTCGCGCTCGTACCAGCGGTAGCGATTATGTTGATGGTATTGGCTTTTAACTTAGTCGGCAATGGTTTTAGAGATGCTTTGGATGTTAAAAGTAGGGATTGATACCCCCTCAGTATAAACCTATAAAAAAACATTTTTTTCGTAAAATATTGAAAATATAAGTTTTATACATTTAAATAAAAAATAACATTTTTAATTCATCACTTATTTTAACTATTAATTTTGCACACCTTGTCTAACGAAGAACTTCAGCGTCAGCTATTCCTCAAACAGTTGCAGGTAAACCGTTTGCTGGACATAACGCAAGCCATCAACAACAATGTGAAAGCAGAAGGTTTGTTTGAAATGTACAAATCTTTTCTGAACTGGGAGTTGGGCGTGCGGAAAATGGCTCTTTTTGTACAAAAAGATGAAGGCTGGGAGTGTGCTACTTCGATTGGGCTGGACGACAAGACATTACAGCATAATATCGAACCATTATTCCCTTCGTTTGGTAATGCGATTAAAAAATTAAATGGCATTAAACACCCTTTTGCGAAATTATTTGAAATGGTGATTCCTGTTTTTCATAAGGATGAAGCCATTGCTTACGCTTTTATAGGGGATTACGAAGGCGGTGATTTTAGCAAAATTCAGTTGGTCACCACCATTACCAATATCGTTTCGGTGGCTATCGAGAACAAGCGGCTTTTCAAACGTCAAATTGAACAAGCTCGCTTTAACCATGAGATGAGTCTTGCATCAGAAATGCAACGCTCGTTGGTACCGATTTCATTGCCCAAAGAGAATTGTTTTGAAGTGGCGGCGGTGTATCAACCACATTTTGGCGTAGGAGGAGATTATTACGATTTTTTCAAATACCGTGAAGACCGTTATTTGCTCGTGGTTGCAGATATTGCAGGCAAAGGCTTGG
>JAYUUR010000399.1:0-10231 GCA_043754475.1 Saprospiraceae bacterium
TTTTCATCGTGATGCGCAGTTTTACTTAATTAATTGCACTTTCTCAAAAGACATGGCGGATGCTGCCATTTATAAAAATAATAAAGACACTGTTTTAAAGTGGGAAACCAGAATTAATTATTATAATTGTCATAGGGTAGGAGGCGATTACGCTTGGCATAAAAATAATATTGATGCAGCAAAAGCTCAAAAAATAAATTGGGATTGGACACTCAAAGAGCGTTGGAATTTAGCTCCCCAACCTCCAAAAACATTGAGTGATTACGGCTTACCTAAGGTAGCAGATGCACCGAAAAAAATAACACAAAATGCTATTGCTGAAAGGATGGCAATTGCTCAACGCAGTGTCGGTGGCTGGGCTAAAACTTTAGATGGCAAAACACAACCCCCGCCTTATAATAAAGAATGGGATGCCACACTATCTGCTTCTATTGCTGATGATGCAGGCCGCAACGATGCTACCATTGATAATAATGCAACAAGCCGTGAAATACGCCATTTAGCTACTGCTTTCAATGAAACCGCTAATGAAAAATATAAAACTGCTGCTGAAAAAGGCATTGTATACCTTTTAAAAATGCAGTACGAAAACGGTGGTTTTCCGCAATTTTTTCCTGATACATCGGGCTACCGCAAGCACATTACATTTAACGATAATGCTATGATTAGAGCATTGGAATTATTACAAGAGGTGGCAATGGCTAAAGAACCGTTTGAAAAAATAGGAACACTATATCGAGAGAAAGCTAAATCGGCTGTGGAAAAAGGTATTGATTGTGTATTGAAAACGCAAATCATTTCGAAAGGTGAATTAACAATTTGGTGCGCACAACACCATTATAAAACCTTTGAGCCCGTGAAAGCAAGGGCGTATGAATTGCCTTCTTTTAGTGGCAATGAGAGTGTAGGCATCATCGAATTTCTAATGAAATTGGAAAATCCGACCCCCTCAGTAAAAAAGGCGATTTCGAGCGGTGTTGCCTTTTTAGAGAAGCTAAAATTGACAGGCATTCGCACAGAGCGCATAAAAGATGCAGCCTTAGAAACAGGTGAAGATGTGATTATTAAACAAGATGCGGCAGCTAATCCAATATGGGCGCGCTTCTACGACCTCGATACTCGCCAACCATTTTTCAGTGGACGGGATGGCATTAAAAAAAATACATTGGCTGAAATTGAAAACGAACGCCGCGCGCATTATGCTTGGTATGGCGAATGGGCGGCTAAATTGCTCACAAAAGACTATCCGAAATGGGTGGCTCAGTGGGGGAAATAGTTTTTGGACACATGGTTTTTGTCATTCAGGAGGAATCTCTTTTGTGCATTCGTAAAGGTAAAAAGAGATTCCACCTGAATGACAAAAGGTATGTGTTCTATGTTTCTTATGTGTCAAAAAAATCATGTGTCAAAGTAATTTAAAATTAACTCACAGTATTCTATGAAAAAACTGCTGCTAATAATGAGTATTTGCTCCATCGTCGCCTTTCGTTTAGCCGACGATAGACCCACCGTTTTCCTTTGCGGCGACTCAACGATGGCGAATAAAGCCCCGATTGATGCGCCTGAAACGGGCTGGGGCATGGTGTTCCCTGAGTATTTCACCGATGCCATTCGCATTGAAAACCATGCGGTGAATGGGCGTTCGACTAAGAGTTTTCGCACATTAGGGCATTGGAAAGGGGTGATTGATAAGGTCAAAGCAGGGGATTATGTCTTGTTGCAATTTGGGCACAATGACCAAAAAAAAGATGACTCTTTAAGATATGCTGCGCCACAAATCGGTTATCGGCAAAATTTGACCAAATTTATAGAAGAAATCAAAGCAAAAGGAGCTAATCCCATTTTACTAACGCCCGTGATGCGCCGCAAGTTTGACGACAAAGGACAGTTCGTTGATCAGCACGGTGAATACCCTGATGTGGTGCGGGATTTGGCGAAAAAACTCATCGTGCCGTTGATAGATATGCACGCTAAAAGTCAGAAAGTGATTGAGGCGCATGGCGTGGAAGGTTCTAAAAAAATGTTCATGCACTTCATCGGCGGCTTCTATCCGAAGCACCCGAAGGGCATTGACGACGATACGCATTTCAGCCGCTACGGTGCGGAGTTGATGGCGAGTGTGGCGTGTGAAGGGCTTTTTGATATAGGACATCCGCTTAGAAATTTCATTAAAAAATCGATTTTTGAAGAGAAATATGCCCATGAATTGCCTAAAATTTATCAAGCTGTTTTCAGAAAAGATACCTTCGATATTACCCGTTATGGCGCAAAAGGCGATGGTGTCACCTTGAATACACAAGCCATTAATCAAGCGATTGATATGGCAAATCAAGCGGGTGGGGGAGTGGTTTTAGTGCCGCGTGGTTTATGGTTGACAGGTCCGATTGTCTTGAAAAGCAATGTCAATCTGCATACTGAAAGCGGTACTTTAGTGCAATTTACAAAGGATTATGAGCAGTATCCCTTAGTAAAAACTAATTGGGAGGGCATGGATGCCTACCGTGTGCAACCGCCGATTTCAGGCGTTGATTTAGAAAATATTGCCATAACAGGCAAAGGTATTTTCGACGGTATGGGCGAAGCATGGCGACCGCTTAAAAAAGATAAAGTGACTGAGGGAGATTGGAAAAAAATAACCACATCGGGCGGCATTTTGACGGAAGATAAAAAAACATGGTACCCCACCGAAAGAGCATTAAAAGGCTCAACCATGAAACGCCCGGGTGTCATAGCCGAAGGTTTCGACGCCGCCAAATCAGCCGAGATTAAAGAATTTTTACGCCCTAATTTAGTGGTGTTAAATCGGTGTAAAAATGTGCTATTGGAAGGCGTTGTTTTTCAAAATTCACCTGCTTGGACTATTCATCCCTTGCTTTGTGAGCATTTAATACTGAGGGGGGTCACGGCGAAAGCCCCATCATTCGCTCAAAATGCGGATGCGGTAGATGTTGAAAGTTGCAAGAATTTTTTAATTGAAAATTGCACTTTTGATGTCGGCGATGATGCTATTACCATGAAATCAGGTCGCGATGCCGAAGGCAGAAAGCGCAATGCACCCACTGAAAATGGCATTATTCGCAATAATATCGTCTATCGGGCGCATGGTGGCTTTGTGATTGGCTCTGAAATGTCGGGCGGTGTGCGCAATTTATATGTCTCAAATTGTACATTTATGGGTACTGATATTGGTTTGCGTTTCAAAACGACTCGTGGGCGGGGTGGGGTAGTAGAGAATATTTATTGCACCGATATTGCCATGACGAATATCCCGGGCGAGGCGATTCTTTTCGACATGTATTATAATGGTAGAGATTTTTCAGAAAGTGAAGCGAATCCAATAATTGAAACTAAACCTGTTTCGGAAGAGACCCCTCAGTTTAAATCTATTTTTATCAGAAATATTACTTGTAAAGGTGCTGAACGCGCCATTGTCGTACGCGGTTTGCCTGAAATGAACGTGAAAAATATTGTTATTGAAAACTCGACGATTGAATCCAAAGGCGGTTTTTATTGCATTGAAGGCGATGGTATTCGCTTGAAAAATGTCAAATTATTGACGACGAAAGACGAAACGCTTATCCACGTTTCAAACAGTAAAAATTTGACATTTGACAATATTGGTTTTTCAGATAAAGTAAAAACCCTCATCAATTTAAATGGCAATCGGACGGAGAACGTAAGGCTTTTGAATACCAATACGACCAAATTGCAACAAGGGATTGTATTAGGCGAAGGCGTTTCACAGAAGGTTTTAACTCAAAAATAATTATGTTGACACGGAGTTTTTCTTTTTTTACACATAGATTTACATAGAACACATAGTTTTTTGTTATTCAGGCGGAATCTAAACTATGTGTTCTATGTAAATCTATGTGTAAAAAAATATCATGTGGTAAGCATTTCAAAAAATAAAAAACCATGTTACTAAAATTAAAAATAACTCTACTTTCAATAGCTTTTATAGCCTCGACATTGAGCGCACAAAAGCCTCAAAATTGGTCGGAGCGCATGTCAGCAACCCTCATGATGCAGCATGAAAACGGCTTAGTCTATGACAAAACGAAGCCCGAACGGTGGAACTACGAAATGGGCGTGTTGCTTACAGGCATTGAGCAAGTGTGGCGACGCACAGGCGATGGCAAGTATTTTAATTATATTCAAAAATTGATTGACAATTTTGTTCAAGAAGATGGCAGCGTGCGGACGTATGAATTGAGTGAATATAATATTGATATGTTGCCTCCTGCGAGAGCGTGTTTATTGTTATATCAAGTTTTGGGTAAAGAAAAGTATAGAAAAGCGGCGCAACTTTTTCGCTCTCAACTCACGACACACCCCCGCACGAAGGAGGGCGGCTTTTGGCATAAGAAGCGGTATCCATACCAAATGTGGCTCGATGGCTTGTACATGGGCGAGCCATTTTTTGCAGAATATTCTCTCCTTTTCAATGAACCTCAAAATTTTGACGACATCGCCAATCAATTTATTTGGATGGAAAAAAATAGCGTGGATGCTAAAACAGGCTTGCTTTACCACGCTTATGATGAAGCGCGCGAGCAACCGTGGGCGGATAAAACGACAGGACATTCACCGCATATTTGGGATAGAGCGATGGGTTGGTATGCCATGGGTTTGGTAGATGTTTTGGATTATTTCCCTAAAAATCATGCAAAACGCAAGCAGATTGAAGCCATTTTGCAGCGTTTGGCGGTAGCCGTTACAAAATATCAAGACCCTCAATCGGGCGTTTGGTATCAAGTGATGGACAAGGGCGCGGGCAATGGCAACTACTTGGAAGCCTCGGGTTCGAGCATGTTCACATACTCATTATTAAAAGGTGTGCGTCAAGGTGTATTAGATAAAAAATATATAGCCGTTGCGAAAAAAGCCTTCGCTGGTCTTCAAAAAGAGTTTATTTCAACGGATGCTCAAGGTTTTATTCACCTCAATCGGGTGTGCAGCGTTGCGGGTTTGGGCGGTACGCCGTATCGGGATGGCAGCTTTAGATATTATGTTACAGAACCGATTCGGACGGACGATATTAAAGGCGCTGGTCCATTTATCATGGCAAGCGTTGAGATGGAAATGCTCCCTGAAAGTAAGGTTGGAATAGGTAAAAATGTGGTATTAGATTATTATTTTAACCGTGAAACCCGTAAAAATACTGAGGGGGTGTTTCAACGTTTTCATTATACTTGGGAAAATGGCGGGCATTCTGAATTTACATTTTTTGGTAATGCTTTCCGAGATTTGGGTGCTACTACCGATTCATTGCCGACTGCTCCAACGGCTGAAAACTTGAAAAAAGCCGATGTTTATATCATCGTTGACCCTGATACAAAAAAGGAAACGGAGAATCCGAATTTCATAGAATCTAATCATATTGAAGCAATTAAAAATTGGGTGAAACAAGGCGGCGTCTTAGTGATGATGGCAAATGACACAGCCAATTGTGAAATTCCGCATTTTAATCAATTAGCAAAAGAGTTCGGTATTCAGTTCACGGATAAGAATAGAAATATGGTGAAAAATGATACTTATGAGCAAGGAGCTGTTCGGATTCCTGCCAATCACCCTATTTTTAAAACGGCTAAAAGGCTTTTTGTCAAGGAGTTATCTATTTTATCGTTGAAATCGCCTGCCAAACCCTCTGTTACTGAGGGGGGTGATATTGTCATTGCTACTGCTCAATATGGCAAAGGAATGGTCTTCGCCATTGGCGATCCTTGGTTGTATAATGAGTATGTGGATGGTCGAAAAGTACCGATTGAATTGGGGTATGACAATTTTAAAGCGGCGAAGGATTTAGCGAAGTGGCTATTAGCCCCCCAACCCCCAAAGGGGGCGTCATTTGGAATAAAATGAACGGTTTGCTTTTTTCATTTATGATAACATAAAAGAACAATATTTAACAACTTCCAAACGGCTCCCCCTACGGGGTTGGGGGCATGTGCATCAACACCATTATTTATAATGTATAAAATATTGATTATCATCATTTTATAACTCCACCATTTATGGTGGGGATTATCAGTAACACTTATTTAGGCTTTAGCCGCCCACCTTTTGGCTTTGATAGATGACTGGCTAAAGCCTAAACTATATTTAACAATTTGCCTCCACCATAAATGATGGAGTTATAGATTTAAACATATTCCACATAGAAATTTATAGAAATGAATATTTTAAATAAAAATTTCTGCATAGAAAATGGGCTAATTCCACAAGAAAAATTCGACTTGCCCGAACGCGTTTTACAGTTCGGAACAGGCGTTTTACTGAGGGGTCTGCCTGATTATTTGATAGACAAAGCCAACCAGCAAGGCATTTTTAATGGACGTATTGTCATTGTCAAATCTACCGATGGCGGCGATGCAGCAGCTTTTGACCGTCAAGACAATCTCTATACACTCGTGACGAAAGGCATTGAAAACGGCGTTTTGATTGAAAAAAATACGATTTGCTCGGCTATCAGTCGGGTGCTGTCTGCTAAAAATCAATGGCAGGAAGTGGTGGATTGTGCAGCAAATCCTGATTTGACCATCGTCATTTCCAATACAACGGAAATGGGGATTCAACTCCTTCAAGATGATATTCAACAAGAGCCACCGACCTCATTCCCAGGTAAATTATTGGCATTTTTATATGCCCGTTACAAGGCTTTTAATGGCGACAAAAACAAAGGATTGGTCATTGTGCCGACCGAGTTGATAGTCAATAATGCCTTGAAATTAGAGGAAATTGTCCTTGAATTAGCTCATTTGAATGCCCTCGAATCGCCTTTTATTGATTGGCTCGAAAACCATAATGCGTTTTGCAATTCATTGGTGGATAGAATTGTACCCGGCAAACCGGATGCGGTTTCCCTTCAAAAAATGACAGCAGAATTGGGCTATCAAGATGATTTGCTCACGATGTCGGAAGCCTACATTTTATGGGCGATTGAAGGCGATGAGCGCATTAAATCCGTGCTGTCTTTCCATCAAGCGGATAAAGGCGTTGTGATTGAGCCGAATATTGAGCAATATCGAGAATTGAAACTGCGATTGCTCAACGGAGCGCATACTTTAAGCTGCGGTTTGGCATTTTTGAGCGATTTTACAACTGTTAAAGAAGCGATGCAAAATGAGGTGATGGAGTCATATATCAACCGTTTGATGTTATCCGAAATTGCCGAAGGTATGCCATATCCGATAGAAAAAAATGTTGTGCAACGCTTTGGCGAACAGGTTTTAGACCGCTTCCGCAACCCTTATATTGAGCATCGTTGGATAAGCATCACGATGAATTATACCTCTAAAATGGCAGCTCGTAATGTGCCGACTTTATTGTATTATTATAAAAATGTCACTGCGAGCAGAGCGCGGCAGGAGGGTGTACCTGTACATTTTGCCTTAGGATTTGCGGCTTATTTCCTTTTTATGAAAGCGGTAAAATGCGAAAAGGATATCTATTATGGCGAGTTAAATGGGCATTTTTACCCCATTCAAGATGATAAAGCGGCTTATTTTTATGAGCTTTGGCAAAAGTTATCTGTTGATGAATTAGTAGCAACAGTTTTAAAAAATCAAAATTTATGGGGAGTTGATTTAAGTGTTTTGCCTAATTTTAATGATAAAATTCTTTTCTTTTTAAATGAAATGCTTAAAAATGGTGTATTTTCAACGCTTGATAAACAGCTTGTAAAAAACGAACAAACCATTTTAAATTTAATTTAAAAAAATGAAGCATAAAATTTTAAAAATACATCCCGACGATAATGCCATAGTGGCTTTAGCGGATTTAGCGCAAGGCGAAACGGTGCATTTGGATGGTCAAGAGTATTATTTGCTTGAAAAAATAGCGGCTAAACATAAGTTCGCAGCGCAAGATTTTAGAGTAGATGACCCTATAAAAATGTATGGCGTTTTGGTCGGTAAAGCGCAGCAATTTATTTTGAAAGGCGGTTTACTCACCACTAATAATGTAAAACATGCCACGAACAGCTACGAACTGAGGGGGGGTAAGAACGGCTGGCAAGCACCCGATATTTCAAAATGGCAGCATCGTACTTTCAATGGTTTTCATCGCACAGATGGCAGCGTCGGCACGGCGAATTATTGGTTGGTAATTCCGATGGTTTTTTGTGAAAATCGCAATTTGGAAGTACTGCGTGAGGCATTGGTTAATGAACTGGGCTATGGTCGAAAGCACGTTTATCAGCATCAAACGCAGGATTTAATCAGCCTTTACCAAGCCGGTAAGTCGGCTGACGATATATTAAAATCGAATTTTCAGAATACATTTTATGAAAAAGCACAAACCCGTTTGTTCCCAAATGTAGATGGTGTCAAATTTTTAACGCATGATGGTGGCTGCGGTGGTACGCGTCAAGATGCCCAAGCTTTATGTGGTTTATTGGCAGGTTACATCACGCATCCCAATGTAGCAGGGGCTACGGTTTTGAGTTTAGGTTGTCAAAATGCTCAAGTTTCAATACTTCAAGAAGAAATTAAAAAGCGCAATCCTCGATTCGACAAGCCCTTGTGCATTTTAGAACAGCAAAAAATAGGTACTGAAGAGGCGATTATCAGCCAAGCCATCAAGCAAACTTTCGTCGGTTTGATGAAGGCAAATAGGTCGGTGCGGCAAGCTGCCCCCCTCAGTAAATTGTGCATTGGGCTTGAGTGCGGCGGCTCGGATGGCTTTTCAGGCATTTCAGCGAATCCGGCGATTGGTTTCACTTCCGATTTATTGGTGGCTTTGGGCGGCTCGGTTATTTTATCTGAATTCCCTGAACTCTGCGGCGTAGAGCAAGAGCTTTGCGATAGGTGCGTAGATGTCGAAACGGCTGACCGCTTTTCCAATTTGATGACCACTTACAACGCTCGGGCAAAAGCTGTCGGCTCGGGTTTCGACATGAATCCTTCGCCAGGCAATATAAAAGATGGGCTTATTACCGATGCTATAAAATCGGCTGGGGCTGCTAAAAAGGGTGGTACTTCCCCCGTTGTAGCGGTTCTGGATTATCCTGAAAAGGTGACGAAAGCGGGTTTGAATTTGCTTTGTACGCCCGGTAATGATGTCGAATCCACAACCGCTGAAGTCGGTTCGGGTGCGAATATCGTCCTGTTCACAACGGGCTTGGGTACGCCTACGGGCAATCCGATTGCGCCTGTTGTGAAATTAGCGACCAATACGCCATTGGCTCAAAAAATGTCGGATATTATTGACATCAACACGGGCACTATCATCGAAGGGGATGAAACAATTGAAAGCGCAGGGGAGCGCATTTTAGAATATATCATCAGCGTGGCGAATGGGGAGACTGAAATCAGTGCTGTCAGACATGGGCAAGATGATTTTATTCCGTGGAAGAGAGGGGTTTCTCTTTAATTTTTTAAATGATTTAATAACACCCCCTCAGTATATTGAGTCAAAATAGTATTATAAATCGACTTTATTTCAGTATTATAAAAGGTCGAATATTCCGACATTTGTTTCGATATTTGAGTATTATTAAAATTATCTTTAAGAAAAAACAAATTTTTCAGAATAAAATTAATACAAAGTCTAACCAAGGTCTAATCTTAAGATTGTATAGGTCTAATCTTAGGAAGATTTAAAATCTTCCTAAGATTGTAAGATAGATTGTATAGATTGTGATAGAAATAATAACCAAATATGGCTACCTTTTTAACTGATAATTTCCTTCTTCAATCCAAAACGGCTCGTACGCTCTACCATGAGTTTGCTAAACAGATGCCTATTATTGACTATCATTGCCATTTACCGCCTGATGAAATTGCTCAAAATAAGCAGTTTAAAAATATGTCGGAAATATGGCTCAAAGGCGATCACTACAAATGGCGAGCGATGCGAACGCTCGGTGTCAATGAAAAATACATCACAGGCGATGCGGATGATAGGGAAAAATTTCGCCGTTGGGCTGAATGTGTTCCTTCCACTATGCGGAATCCTTTATATCATTGGTCACATTTGGAGTTGAAAAATCCGTTTGGCATTAATGAACTTTTGACGGGTAAAAATCCGGATAAAATATATGATGCCTGCAATGAGCAACTGCCTCACTTGACAACGCAAGCACTTTTGAAGCATAATAATGTGAAAGTAGTATGCACGACTGATGACCCTTGTGATTCGTTAGAGCACCACGATTTTATTAATAAAAATCCTTTCGGCGTCAAAATATTGCCTGCTTTTCGACCTGATAAAGCGATGGAAATTGAGA
>JAYUUR010000400.1:0-3386 GCA_043754475.1 Saprospiraceae bacterium
TTTTCTTTCCAGCTATGTCAATCAACTTTTTTTAAAAAATATTTTCTCTGTAAAATCAATGCTAATTCTTTAGGGTTTTATTTTGTAGGGTTTTAAAAACCACGTTTGTATAATAGAAATGTCTCTTCGCTGAACGGATTATTTCTGAATTAATTTAACATTATCAATCAAAATGGTAGCGGTGGATAAGGCATCGGGCAAAAGACTTCTGAACACAATTTGGAAGTCTTTTTTCTTTAAATCTTTAGCCTCGTTGGTCAGATTAATATAGGTTTTATTCCATTCTTTGGTAGGAAATAAAGTGATTTTTACAATTGAAACCTCCCCAACATTGTCCGAACCGACAAGCCCTACAGTCAGTTCTGCCTCCGTTTTGTAGTTCATTTCGAGGTAAATATTTTCAGCAGAATCTGACAATTGCGCTTTTAAAACAGATGCCTTTTCCATGATAGGATTGGCTTTTGTCAAGACAATTTGCCCGCTTTTTCCCTCAAAACCATTATCAACATTCGTAAAACGCAGAGCAGCATTATTATCCCTGTCAACATTGAAAATATTGCCTGTTTCAAAATTTTCCATGATTTTAAATTGCGTATTGGCGATATATGCTGTCGTGGGTCGCAGCGTATCCACCTTACCTGCTTTTAAATTCAAGCTTATTTTATATGCCTCAAAAAAAGGATTAATAATTGGATTGGAGCGCGTGCCATTGTTCCTAATGCCAGCAAAAACAGTGATTTCATGCTGCCCCAACTCTACGATTGGCAGTGTAACAGGCATTTGGAATACGCCATTGATTTGTCCATCTACATACACCCAAGCATCCGTAATTTTATGAGCATTAGACCCTTCTCCACTTTTTGTTATTAATGAAAAAGAGGGAATATACACATAAGCAGGTACAGCATTTTCCTTACCACAACCACTTGAAAATAGGGAGAATATTGAAAAACAGGCAATAAAAAATGCTTTATGAAGCAATTTGTTTTTCGCAAACCGTGTTTGAATTTTTAACAAAACTGAAATCATTTTAATGTTTAAAATATTACGACAACGTCGAATCTCCAATTTCTTCAATAATGCGATGCGCTATTTTCAACGCTTTGTAGCCATCTTCGATTGTGACGCGGGGTGTTTTATTATCGCGAATACATTCAGCAAAAGTTTCCAATTCCATCTGAATAGCATTCACATTCATGGGCTCAGGCATTTGTATGTCAATAAATTTTGTACCTCGAACGGTTTGCAATTCCATCAAATTACCCCCCTCAGTATTTTTATCTAAAAGGCGAATAATTTGAGCATTTTTTTCTAAAAAATCTAAGCTAATATAAGCATCGCGTTGAAAGAAACGAATTTTTCGCATCTGTTTGAGGCTCATTCTGCTGGCTGTCAGATTCGCCACACAGCCATTCTCAAACTCAATCCGAGCATTGGCAATATCGGGCGTTTCGCTCACCACCGCTACACCTGAAGCATGAATACTCTTAACTTCAGAATCCACCAAATGTAAAATAAGATCAATATCATGAATCATCAAATCCAACACCACCGACACATCTGTTCCTCTTGGATTAAAAGTTGCCAAACGATGTGCCTCCACAAACATGGGCGAAATAGGAGTTGTGTCTAAAGATAAAAACGCGGGATTGAATCTTTCAACATGCCCGACTTGCACTTTCACATTGTTTTCAGTGGTTATTTTTATTAACTCTTCAGCTTCGGCAACGGTGTGCGTCAAGGGTTTTTCAATAAAAATATGCTTTCCTTTACGAGCAGCTTGTTGGGCTAAGTCGAAATGCAAAACGGTAGGCGTGACGATATCCACCGCCTCCACTGCGTTGATGAGTGCTTCGGCAGACTCAAAAGCTTGCGTACCAAACGATGCTGCTACTTTTTGAGCGTTGTCTAAATCAGGGTCATAAAATCCGACCAATTCTAAATATTCGCTGGCTTGAATACATTTCAAATGAATTTTACCTAAATGACCTGCACCGAGTACACCTATTTTTATCACTATTGCGACTGAATTTATTGGTTAAAAAGTGGAGCAAAGGTAGTCATTGTAGATTGAATAATTGATGATGCAACTTTTTTATCGGTTCGTTTGTCCTTATCCACAATTGATTTAACATTATTTTATCATCATTCTAAAAAAATTAAAACCATGAGAAAAGGTATTTTCCTCCTATTAGCATTTTTAGCCATCACTACTTTGGCTACGGCTCAAAAAGATAAAACTAAAAATAAGGACAAAGACGACGACGAATCTGGCTGGGATAGCGGCTGGGGAGGCAAGCGTGTGAAAGGCACTGGAGCAGTGGTCAAAGAAGACCGCAATATCAGCGGCTTTACAGGCGTCGAATCAACTATTTCGGCAGATATTGTCATCAAGCAAGGGTCAACATTTAAAGTAACCATTGAAGGTCAGAAGAACATTTTGGATCTTTTAAAAACAGAATTGAAAGGTAATTCCTTGAAAATTAGTTTTGAAAAAGGGTATAGCATTAATTATAAAGACAACCTAAAAATATATGTAGAAGCACCCAATTTTGAGCGTTTGGGTATGTCGGGCAGTGGCAATGTCGATGTTGAAGGTACTTTATCAGGTACTAAATTGGACATCAATATCAGCGGCAGTGGGAATTTCGACCTCAATAATATTAAATATGCCGAGTTAAATTTAGGCATTAGCGGCAGTGGGAATGTCACTATTGGTGGCTCTTCTGATCAAGTGATGATGCAAATAAGCGGCAGCGGCGACGTAAAAGCAGGGGATTTGAAAGCGCAGAGCGTGCGTTGCCAAGTCAGCGGCTCTGGTAATATCACTTGCAATGCTCAAAAATCGCTCGATGCTATTGTGTCAGGCAGTGGCGATATTCGGTATAGTGGCAAACCAGCGAGTATAAAAACGAAAGTGACTGGCAGCGGGGATATTAATTCATTTTGATTTAAATGAATTAACAATGTGTTAAATTTTGTAAAAAATAAATTTTTGATGGACAATTTCACGTTTTTATCAAACTTTGATTTTATATTTAAACCTACAAATTTTAATTTTACATAATTGATAAAATTAAATAAAAAATAGGTTGTACAAGTATCAAAGAAAGATTTCATATTTTTGCACCATATTTTTTAAAAATACCGAGTCAAACCGAAAACGAATAATCTTTAACCGAATAGTAAATGAAAGTTACACATCACCCAGTTCCTCGCTATTAGGCATGGAACTTGAAGAAGTAAAATGGAAAGGACATCTAATTTTTTGAGTAAAAAGCAATCCGGTTATTCTAAAATGATTAAGACAGCTATTTTCGCTTTCGCGACTTTTTTTGTTGGTGCAGGTATTTTTTTCGTGCCTAAAAATTTCGAAACTAATAACG
>JAYUUR010000401.1:0-3383 GCA_043754475.1 Saprospiraceae bacterium
TTTTAATGAAGGGGCAGCTTTGGTTTCTTTTCTCGGGCATTCAGCTTTTTCAACTTTAGATTTTGACATTAATAATCCTGAATTGTTGAAAAACAAAGGCAAATACCCATTTTTTACTGCAATGGGATGTACTGCCGGCAATTTTTATCAAAAACTATCAGGCATTAGTGAGAATTTCGTTTTTTATCCCAACAAAGGCACGTCTGCTTTTTTAGGCACTTCATCTGTTTCTTATTTAGAATCTTTGAATAGTTTTGGACGTATTTTCTTTGGTAATATTGGCAACAATCCTGGAATGGGTGTTGGTGAAATTATTCAAAAAACAATAGGCGAAGTGAATGCTACGCGCTCGGATTTTGGCATGAAATCAACCTTGCAAGAGCTTGTGCTCAATGGCGACCCAGCCGTAAAAATAGTGGCTGCACCTGGTCCCGATTATTTACCCGATGCCGGGAGTGTGAAAATAGAGCCGGCGGTTTTGAATGCTCAATTGGACAGCTTTAAGGTAACTTTTGATTTGGTCAATATCGGAACTGTTTTGAAAGATTCCATCGCTATTGATATTAAACAACAATTGCCAAACGGTAGTCAAGTGGCTTTGTCAAAAATAAAAATACCGACCCCTCAGTATCGGACTACTTTGAACCTCAATTTGCCGATGCAAAAAGAAGGCGTTATTGGTCAAAACAGATTACTGATTACTGTTGATGCCGATAATAAAGTCCAAGAATTGCCGCAGCCGTTGGCAGAAAGCAATAATAATTTGATAAGCCCTAATGGCGATATAGGATTGCCTTTATTCGTAGTGGATAATAAAACCAGACCTATATTTCCAACAGAATTTGCCATCGTCGGCAAAACGCCTATTGTATTGAAAGCCTCGTCTTCAAATGCTTTAGCGAAAGCGCAGAATTATATTTTTGAAATAGATACCACTGAAAAATTCAACTCAACATTCAAACAACGCACCACCATTAACCAAACAGGCGGCGTCATCAAATGGCAACCGACCATCAGTTGGCAAGATGGCAAGGTCTATTATTGGCGCGTTTCTACGGATAGCACATCCGCTCAAATCGGCTATACGTGGGAAAACAGTTCGTTCATTTATTTAGCCAATCAGACTGAGGGGGGGTGGAATCAATCGCATTATTATCAATTTGCTAAAGATAAATTTAGCGGTTTGCAAGTTAAAGAATCTGATAAATCATTTGATTATGACAGGGGTTTTAAAAATGTTGAATTGAAAAATACCTTTCAAGAACCCACTCGTCATCCAACGTTGTTAGTTGATAATGGGTTTTTCGGTGGTAATCAAGGTTTTCCTGATGGTGGACTTTACGTAGTTATTTTTGACTCTATCAACGGACAACCCTATCGAAATTATCCTCCTGCATTAAGTTTTAATCCACAATTTCCTGGATTTAGAAATAAAGGCATACCCCATCCAAGAGGTTTTTTTGTAGTAACATTTGCTTTCAATACTACAGATAACCACCCAATCACAGGCAGAAAAGGGTTTATAGATTTTATCAATAATGATATTCCTAAAAATAGTTATGTTTTAGTTTTTAGTGTTCAGACGAGTGGAACAACAAGTTATTTTCCTGAAAGATGGGCACAAGATTCTGTAGATTTTGGCACTAATATTTTCCAAACCTTTGAGCGTCAAGGAGCTCGGCAAATACGTCAATTGGCATCTCGCGGCTCATTGCCCTATATGATTGCTTTTCAAAAAGGTAATAATAATGTTCTTCGAGAACGCCTTTCGAGTGCATATGAAGAGGGTATTCAGGAATCTTTTGATATACCCATTCGAGGATTTAAAGGCAAAATGGAATCTAAAATCATCGGTCCTGCTAAAAGTTGGCAATCCCTTGAACTCAATTATAAATTGTCTGATAATCCTCAAACTGACACTATTTCCTTCGATTTAATCGGTTTAAAAGCGGATAAAACAAGTGAAACTGTTTTAATTAACAATATTACAGCCGCTTCTACTGCATTAAGCAATATTAGTGTGGCTGAATATCCGTATCTTAAATTGCGCTTCAATTCAAAAGATTCGATTTATAGAACCACCCCTCAGTTAAATTACTGGCGCGTACTTTATAAAGGTGTCACTGATTTGGCGGTCAATCCCAATGCCTTGTTTAAAATGTACAGCGATACACTGGCACAAGGCGATATTTTCAGTTTAGATGTAGCGGTTGAAAACGTAACGGATGTGGATGCAGACAGCGTTTTGATGAAAATGACTATTACAGATGCTGCAAATAACAATAAAATTCAGCAAATAAAATATGCGCCTTTATCTCAAAATAATAAGTTCACGTCTAATTTTAAGTTCGATACGCGGTCATTGAGTGGTAAGCAGCAGGTTTCGATAGAAGCTAATCCGAATTTTGCACAGCCCGAACTTTATACTTTTAATAATTTTTTACAATCTTCTTTTGTCGTAGAAAAAGACCAACGCAATCCACTGTTAGATGTGACTTTTGATGGTTTGAGGATTTTGAATAATGACATTGTATCTCCTAAACCCAATATTGTTATTAATTTGATGGATGAAAATCGCTATTTAGCATTAACTGATACAGCATTATTTAAAATTTATGTTGAATATCCTGATGGTAAACGCAAAAGCGTATTTTTCAACGACCCTACAACAGTCATTTTTAACCCTGCAAAGCTTAATGCGAACGGTAAAAACAATAAAGCAACGATAGAGTATCGCGCTAATTTCACAGAAGAAGGTATATACCATCTTGTCGTCAATGCCAAAGATGTATCGGGGAATGCTTCGGGTAGTGCAGATTTCAGCGTGGCTTTTCAAGTTATCACTAAGTCTTCCATCTCAAATGTGTTGCCTTATCCGAACCCATTTTCAACGGCTACGCGTTTCGCCTACACGCTCACGGGCAGCGAGACCCCTCAGTATTTTAAGATTCAAATCATGTCAGTAGCGGGTAAAGTGGTGAGAGAAATTGCTCAAAATGAATTGGGTACTTTAAAAATAGGTACGCATCTGACTGATTTTGTCTGGGATGGGCGCGATGAATATGGTGACAAATTGGCGAATGGTGTCTATCTCTATCGCATTATTGCTAAAAAATTGGATGGCAAAACGTACGAGAGTTTCGATAATGGCACCGATAAATATTTTAAAAAAGGGATAGGCAAATTGGTCATTATGCGATGAGAGAGATTTATCGCTGGGAGGATAAATTTATCGCTGGGAGGATAAATTTATCGCTGGGAGGATAAATTTATTGCTGGGAGGATAAATTTATCGCTGGGAGGATAAATTTATCGCTGGGAGGATAAATTTATCGCTGGGAGGATAAATTTATCGCTGAGAGGATAAACTTATGGCTGAGAGC
>JAYUUR010000402.1:0-10207 GCA_043754475.1 Saprospiraceae bacterium
AAGAATTTGCTAAAAAATATCAAACCCATAACGAATAATCATTAAAAATATGACGCCCAAAAACACTTGCCGCACAAATTCATTACCCCTTAGTAAAGCCGCCTTCGAGCCGAAAAATGCACCACTCAAATTGCAAAAAGCCATCGGCAGAGCATAGTGCCACATAATATTGCCCGACCACCCGAAATAAATCACGGCACCCAAATTCGTTGCCAAGTTCACCACCTTCGCATGAGCAGATGCCATGAGGAAATCAAAACCGACAACTGAAACGAAAAACAGAATCAAAAAACTACCCGTACCCGGACCTAAAAACCCATCATAAACGCCGACTATAAATCCGAATAAAATGCAGTAAATGATTGACTTTGAATCAGTTACAAAAGTTTTATTAGATTGTCCGAAATCTTTTTTAATGATTAAATAAGTGAAAACGAGGATGAGCAAAACGAAAATAACAGGCTTCACAACTGAGGGGTGTAAAAAACTAATCAGCCTTGCACCTATAAAAGCACCGATGCTGGCAGCTATAATCGTCGTTAATAAAACACGCCAATTAAATTTAACCCGCATGGCATATTGAAAAGAAGACATCGTTGTGCCGGCAATGGAGGATATTTTCGCTGTGCCCATTATTGGGGGAACTGGGGTATTGGGCAGCGTGATGAGCAGGGCAGGCGTCTGAATCAAACCGCCGCCACCGACGATAGAATCAATAAACCCCGCTATAAAAGCGAAAAAACACAGCGTCAAAATTTCCATCATGCTTCAACTTTCCGTTAATTCGCACAAAGTTTGTTTATTTATGCTTTTAAAACGAATAAAAAGCGTTTTTTTTATTTAAACTTTAAACAAAAAGTTTTAATTTTGATTGTTGAATCGGGAATCATTGACCTTCGTTAATTGCAGGTTAAAAATATTCATTGTGTGTCAAGGCGAATACTGCATTTATCGGTTATTATAAACATTTTGACTCTCCGAGTCAGTTAGAAATGAATTTTTTACAGAGCGATTACTTTGAAAGATGACTCGGAGAGTCAAAATGTTTATAATAACTGAGCATTTCAGCCTTACCGTTTGACACGTAGTGTCACAATGTGTCGTTTCAACCCTTAATTCTCATAAATAATATAATTTGGAAATTTTCGAGCAAGATATAAGCGGTTATGCAGTGGTGGTATTGCCCATCGCCACGCCCAAACCTTACACGTATCACATACCTGAAGCGTTGTGGGGTAAGGTGCAATTTGGTGTCCGGATAGAGGTTCAATTTGGGGCAGGGCGCGATTTATATGCGGCTTTAGTCATTGAAGTAACGGATAAAAAACCTGATTATGACACCAAGCCAGTTTTGCAAATCATTGATAATGAGCCAATTATAACGGATAAGCAGTTGCAATTTTGGAAATGGATGGCTTCGTATTACGCCTGTACTTTGGGCGAAGTGATGAACGCAGCCTTGCCCACCAATATGAAATTGACCAGCGAAACACGCATCGTTTTGAACCCCGAACATGATTTGGATTTCTCTCATCTCGACGATAAAGAGTACCTCGTAGCCGAAGCTTTGACTATTCAAAATGAGTTGACGATTAAGGATATTCAAAAAATTTTGAATCAAAAAACGGTTTATCCCATCGTGAATCGCTTGCTCATGCACGGCATTTTGGAATTGAAAGAAGAGTTGATGCAGAAGTATAAACCTAAGATGGTTTCATATTTAAAGCTTAAAGAACCATACGCATCTGATAAAGAAGGGTATGGTTCTTTATCAGATGCGTATCTGATAAAGAAGGGTATGCTTTAGCAGCCGCTTTTGACTTAGTGAAAAAATCGGATAAACAGACAAATGTGCTTTTAGCTTATGCACAAATAGTTCGCAATCAAGCACTTATAAAATGTTCAGACATTTATGAAAAAGCACAGGTGGACATCAGTGTTTTAAGAGCCTTAGAAAAAAAAGGTATTTTTGAAATTTTTGAACAAGAAGCCAGTCGAGTCAGTGGCTACGGCGATGAGCTATCAGATGCTCAAATTTTGACAGAGCAACAAGTCAAAGCCATAGAAAATATAACAAATTGTTTTGAAAATCATAACGTCACTTTGCTGCATGGCGTGACAGGTTCGGGCAAAACGAGGGTATATTTGGAGCTAATAAATGAGGCGATACTGAGGGGGGAGCAAGTGCTGTATTTATTGCCTGAAATTGCACTTTCTACTCAAATAATTATGCGCTTGCAGAAGGTTTTTGGGGATAATATTGCCATTTATCACTCCCGAGTGAACGGGCATGAACGGGTGGAATTGTGGCAACAAACGCTGGCGGGTAAGCCTGTTATTTTGGGGGTGCGGTCGAGTCTGTTCCTGCCTTTTAAAAACCTGAAATACATCATTGTTGATGAAGAACATGACTCCTCTTTCAAGCAACATGACCCCAATCCACGCTATAATGCACGGGATTCGGCTATTTATTTAGCCAATTTATATGGTGCAAAAGTACTGCTCGGCACGGCGACCCCCTCAGTAGAAACGTACTTTAATGCTCAACAAAACAAGTATGGTTTGGTAGAAATGGCGGCGCGCGTGGGCAATATCGAAATGCCCGAAATCATGATTGTGGACAGTCGCGATGAGATGAAAAAACGCACCATGTCAGGCAATTTTACAAGCCGTTTGATAGAGGAGTTGAAGGCAGCTTTGGCGCGTGGTGAACAGGCTATTTTGTTTCAAAATCGAAGAGGTTACGCACCCACGATGGCGTGCGGTACGTGCGATTGGACAAGCGAATGTAAGAACTGCGATGTGAATTTGACCTACCATAAATTCTCTAATAACCTCAGTTGTCACTACTGTGGCTATTCGATTCGGCTGCCGAAAGAATGCCCTGCTTGCGGCTCTAAAACATTGAATATCAAGGGTTTCGGTACAGAACGCATTGAAGATGAGTTGAAAATTCACCTACCTGATGCCAAGATTGGGCGCATGGATTTGGACACTTCTCGCACTAAATCAGCCCATTCAAAAATCATCAACGACTTCGAGGAAAAGCGCATCGAAATCCTCATCGGCACTCAAATGGTGACGAAGGGTTTGGACTTTGAAAACGTGGGCTTGGTAGGTGTTTTGAGTGCTGACAACCTCCTCCGTTTCCCCGATTTTAGAGCCACCGAACGAGCGTTTCAACTCATGATGCAAGTCAGCGGCAGGGCAGGACGCAAGCATAAACGGGGCAGAGTAATTATTCAAACTTTCAATGTGAAGCACCCCATTTTGAAGGATATTGTAGAGAACAATTACCTCCATTTTTTCAACAGAGAAATAGCGGAGCGTAAGACTTTCGTTTACCCGCCTTATTATCGCTTAATAGGCATCAGTTTGAAGCATAAAAAGCCCGATGTTCTGAAAAATGCCGCTAAAGTTTTCACCGCCATTGTGAAAGAAAAACTGGGTAGCCGAGTGAGTGGTCCCGCCGTTCCGCAAGTGGAGCGTGTGAACACTTACTACATTTTAGATTACCTCATTAAAATAGAAAAAGATGCTAAAACAATAGCCTTAGTGAAAGAGATTATCGCTTTTGCAACGCATGAAATGCAAAATACTGAGGGGTACTCGAATGTGCGGGTGAGTGTGGATGTGGATCCGTATTGAAGTTATACGAAATGAAAAATTTACTTATTTTTACAAGATGGAAATTAAAGGAAGCATAAAAAAAATTCAATACGATATTAAACTTGCTGGAACATTAGAGGTAATTGAATGGTCAGATTTTGAAATAAATGATATACCTACGGCATGTCTAATTTCTGATGGACAAACCACATTTGCCATTTCAAAATGGGTTTCACCCAAAAGAACGAGGTCATATCCTTATGAAAGGGTTTACAATACTCTTAATATTTCAAAGAAAATAACAGTTATTCCGATTGTTAAAGATGAAGGAGCGGCAGGTGACAGGGATTTTATTCAATGGGATACAGTTTCGTTGATGTCTCTGTTGGACGTTTATGTCATATTTGCTTACTACGAAAAAGCAGAATCTAAAGGCAATAAAATAACAAATCAAAAATTTGATAACGATTATGTTTTGTCAAAAATAGATAGTATCAGTAAATTTCATAGTTCAGCTTTGCATTGGAATTTGAATGAATTAGATGTTCATTTTGATGATTTATTGGAAAAAGTGAAGTTAAATTATGCCATTATTCAGCAACAAATGGCTATCAAACTGCATAATATCAATGGAATTAACCGTTTACAAAAGAAAATTGATAGAGATGTAGAAAAATTTAAAACCTTTTCAAGAGGTAAAGCTTTGGAAGCTCAAAAAAGAGAATTCCGAACACTTCAACCGAAAGAAGTCTTGTCAACAGCAACAAAAGCGAAGATTACAATTACAAATTATTTGGGTGGTCAATATTATTTCACTGTAGATGAAATTGAAATCCAAGATGAAATAGTATATTTAAAAGAAGGGAAACACACTAAAAGTAACTTATTGCCAAGTAAAAGTGATATTAAAGATGGGTTGCTTAAAATGATTCTCTATTCAAATATTGAAAATGTAGAAATCGAAAATAATACCTATTTAATTCAAGCTGTTTTAGAGTTAACATCTTCATTACTGAGGGGGCAAGTAGATTCTTATAAAACAAATATAGAGAAAAACGCATTTTTCGAATTAAATAAATTCTCTGAAACGCAAATTCAGTTTATCGAAACATTGTTTGAAGAAGCGGTAATCAACAATTTTAAAGTAGTCTTAAAACAAATTTGATGATAAAAAGTCCATTACGCTACCCGGGTGGGAAAAGTAGAAGTGTTGAACGTATTGCTTCGATTATTCCACAATTTGATGAATTTCGAGAGCCTTTCGTAGGCGGCGGTTCTGTTTTTATACACTTAAAACAAAAATTTCCTAATAAAAAATATTGGATAAATGATATTTATCTCGCGCTATTTAAGTTTTGGGAAATGAGCCAAGACAATGTAAAAAATGTCATTGAACAGGTATTAATATGGCGTGTAGAATACCCGATTGGTAAAGAATTGCATAAATTTTTAAGTGATAATATATTGAATTTCAATGATTTAGAAAAGGCAGCAGCATTTTTCATCTTCAACCGTATCACTTTTTCAGGAACAACGGAAGCAGGTGGTTTTTCTGAACAGGCTTTTAAGGGGCGTTTTACTGATTCAAGTATTGAACGTTTGAAACCAATAGAAAAATTGTTGAAAAATGTGAAAGTGACGAATGACGATTATCAAAAAGTCATAGAAGCTGAGGGAGAAAATGTGTTTATTTTCTTAGACCCACCTTATTTTTCAGCGACAAAATCTGCTTTATACGGCAAAAATGGTCATTTACATAAATCATTTGACCACGAAAGATTTGCCGAATCTTTACAGAATTGCCCGCATAAATGGTTGATTACTTATGATGATAGCCCTTTTATTCATGCCCTTTTCCCATTTGCTCATATCACGCCTTGGCAATTGACTTATGGTATGCGTAACGTCAATAAAGATTCTGACCAAAAAGGGGAGGAGTTATTTATTTCTAATTATCCACTTTTTGTTGAGCAAAAAGAGGAATTACGATTGTTTGCAGAAGATGGTGTACCTTATGAAAACAAATGACCTACCCCGTTACCCTTTTTAATATCCATTTGCAATAAAATAGAGATAGCTGCATCAATAAATGTATTTTTGCGCCGAAATTGTCGAATTACTCTGCGTTTACTAAACCTAATTCGACAGACCCCCTCAGTATTTTGACTGAAATATTGAATATCCAACGTCTAAATATCTAATATCTAAAAATCTAACGTCTATCATTATCAAACATAAAAAAATATCTCACTCTATGAATTTAGATTTTGCAGGAAAAAAAGTCCTCGTGCGCGTGGATTTTAATGTACCACTCGACAAAAAAACGCTCGCTATCACGGACGATACGCGTATGAGAGCGGCTGTTCCCACCATCAAAACCATCCTTGAAAAAGGCGGCGCGGTCATTTTGATGAGCCATTTGGACAGACCTTTGAAAAAATTGAAAGAAGATGGTTCGATTGATGTGGATCGTTTTACTTTGAAAAACTTGATTAATCATTTGAGCGAATTATTGGGTTGCCCGATTCAATTTGCCAGTGATTGCTTAGGTTCAGAAGCGGCGACGAAATCAGCAGCTTTGAAATCAGGTGAAGTATTATTGCTTGAAAACACCCGTTTTCATAAAGGCGAAGAGAAAGGCGACATGAAAATGGCTGAAGAGTTGTCAAAACTCGGCGAGATTTACGTCAATGATGCCTTCGGAACGGCTCACCGCGACCATGCTTCTACGGCAACGATGGCGCGTTTTTTCGATAAAAATCATAAAACATTCGGCTTTTTGATGCAATCTGAAATTGATAATGCAGGAAAAGTGCTGAATAATCCGGCTCGACCTTACACGGCTATCATCGGTGGTGCAAAAGTGAGCGATAAAATTTTGATTATTGAAAAATTGGTCGAAATCGTAGATAACCTCATCATCGGCGGCGGCATGGCTTATACATTTATGAAAGCGATGGGCGGCACGGTCGGCAATTCCCTTTGCGAAGACGACCGCCTCGACAATGCCCGCGCACTCATCGAACGCGCTAAAGCAAAAGGCGTTAATATTTTACTCCCCGAAGACAGTTTGGCGGCTGATAAATTTGATGCGGCGGCTAACACTCAAATCGTTGCCAGCAATAATATTCCCGATGGTTGGATGGGTTTGGATATTGGTGAAAAAGCGGAAGCGGCGTTTAAAAATACCATTTTAGCTTCAAAAACCATTTTGTGGAATGGCCCAATGGGTGTATTTGAAATGGAAAAATTTGCAGGAGGCACTAAGGCAATCGCATTAGCAGTAGCGGAAGCGACTAAAGCGGGCGCATTTTCACTCGTAGGCGGCGGCGATTCAGTGGCGGCGGTGACTCAATTGGGTTTGGAAAATGCAGTGAGTTATGTCTCGACCGGTGGTGGTGCGATGTTGGAATTTTTGGAAGGAAAAGAATTGCCAGGGATTGCAGCGATAAAAGAATGATGAATGATGAGTGATGAATCTTTTAATGCGTTGATTTTCAATCAGTTAAAATATTTTTGATTGTGATTTAATTTAAAATTCATTGTATAAGAATATTTAAAAAGAAAGTCGTTGTAAATCACAACGACTTTTTTAATTTTGGAAGTAAAATTCATCATTCATCATTCATAGCTCATCATTAAAAAATATATGAACCCACTATTTGGCTTTGACCTCGGCGGCACTAAAATCGAAGGGGCTGTTATCAAATCAAAAGATGACCCCTCAGTATTGGCGCGCTTCCGCGTACCGACTGAAAAAGAAGGCGGTTATGAACACATCATGGGGCAAATCGCTAAGGTTTTAGCGGTGCTTGAAAAGGAATCAGGTGTCAAAGCAGAACGCATCGGCATCGGTACGCCCGGCAGCTACGACCCTCAAACAGGCATTCATAAAAATTCTAACACGACCTGCCTCAATGGTATGCCGTTTAAATTAGACTTAGCAGAATATTTGAAAATACCTGTCAACATGGCGAACGATGCCAATTGCTTTGCAGTCGCTGAAGCAAATATAGGGGCTGTATGCGATGTGCTGCCGAATGCAGGTGTTGTGTTTGGCGTTATTTTAGGTACGGGCGTAGGCGGCGGCGTGGTCGTGAATGGCAAAGTACTGAATGGTCGTCAAGGCATAGCAGGGGAGTGGGGGCACAATTTCTTGGATGCCAGTGGCGGCTTGTGCTATTGTGGCAATGTCGGCTGCGTCGAAACGGTGATATCAGGTCCTGCACTCGAACGGTATTACAAATCTTTGACAGACAATCCTTTGAAATTGAAAGATATTTTTCAACGCCTCAACCACGACGAAGCGGCGATGATGACTAAAAATCGCTTGATTCACTTCTTCGGAAAAGCCATTGCTTACATCGTCAACATCCTCGACCCCGATGCCATTGTGTTGGGCGGCGGCGTAGGCAATATCCAAGAGCTTTATACTGAGGGGGTAGCAGAAGCGGAGAAACATGTCTTCAATACTCGATTGGAAACTGTTTTTCTAAGACCTAAATTGGGGGATTCGGCAGGGGTGTTCGGAGCGGCATTATTGTAAATTCCATTAATAATTGAAAATCAATCATTTATTCATTTTAAAATTCAATAATATGGCATACGATGAGCATTTAGCTGAACGCGTCCGTCGCGTATTGCAAGAAAAAAAAGTCCAAAACATCGAAGAGAAAAAGATGATGGGCGGATTGACTTTTATGGTCAACGAAAAGATGTGCATAGGCATTATCAAGAATGAACTCATGCTGCGGATTAACCCTGAACAGCATGATGAAGTCATCACTCGCACAGGTTGCCGCACGATGGATTTTACTAATAGACCCATGCGCGGTTTTGTATTGGTCAGCCCCGAAGGCATTGACCGAGAAGCTGATTTAGAAGCGTTCATACAAATGGCGTTGGATTATAATGCCACAGCGAAGGCTTCAAAGAAATCGAAGAAAAAATAAATTTGAACACTCCTCACAATCTCACATGATTCCATAAGGTGATTTAGAAGTATGCTTTGTAAAAATCTAAAGATAAAAGCGTTAATAACAACTTTTAAATTTCATTGAAAAAGCATAAATTTGTACTAAAATATAGAAAAATGACAGTCAAAATTCAATTGCCATCCGATAAAAAAGAAGCTCAATTTGTAATGGAATTACTTAAAAAGCTCAATCTTATCTTCGAAACACAAGATGAGAGTAAGTTAGTTGGTGACACTTCAGAAGAATTAAAAAAACATTTAAAAGAGCGAATCGCAGATATGGAAGCTAATCCGGAAGATATAATTAGCTGGGAAGATATTCAAAAAAGAGATCAACTACAATCTACATCATTATGAGTTACACTATTATGTTTCGTCGTAAGGCTCTTATAGATTATGACGAAGCACGTGACTGGTATCACGAGAAAAGCCCTGATTTAAAAATACGATTTGAGAAAGCTATTTCAGAAGGATTAAAAAAAGTAGCCTTACATCCTAAAGCATACAGCCCTCGTTTTGATGATGTGAGAATAATGCCTTTAAAAAAATTTCCATATCTAATTTGTTATCGTGTTGATGATACAAATCAAGTTGCTACTGTAATTGCCGTTTGGCATCAAGCAAGGGATAGAGAACCATTGCAAAGACGGTAATGATTTTTTTTGATTATAAAAAAAAAATCATACTTTTGCACATCATTTTAAAAAACTAAAATAACGAGGGAGCAATGACTTTAACATCGCCCATTATACGCCGTATCATTATTGACCGATTGTTCGACAATCTGTGATGTGGCTGCATTCGTTTGCAAAAAAAACGCCTCAACGGATTGGATTCGTTGAGGCGTTTTTTCATTTAAACCATTATCATCATGCTTTTTTTATTCGGTACAGCCTTCGTTTTGAGTATCTGGTTCATGATGCGGATGTTTGCAGCCTCTCAAAAGCAGCGGCTCAATCATAGCGGTCGCTATGAAAACCATATTCGGGAGCGGCGGGAAGCGCGTCGGCGGAAGCGGAGTCGGGAAAGGGAGGAGAGGAAGAAGGATATAGAGGGGGAGGATTAATGAAAAATTATCTTTGAACAAGTCTATTATCTAAACCAAATTTCAATATGAATATTTCTAATATCCTTAAAAAGTTCGATGAACTAATTTCAGAATCTCAAGATAGTGCTTCTGAAAGGCAACAGTCTAATGATGGAGTATTAAGCCCAATTAGGTTCTTTAGATTATTGAGTTCTACAAAGGTATTATTTGCTTATTTAGGTGCAGATAAACATGATGAATTGTTAACTGAATACTTAAAAATTAAAATTAATCCTGAAACTATTCAAGGTGTACTTGAATCTGCAAAACGAGAATTTGAGTTTGGATTATTAAATCATCATAGAATTTTAGCAACTGCGGATTCTATGGAAAATTTGTTGGAACAAGCTGAATATCTTTTAAACCAAGAATATAAAGATGCTGCCTGTGTTATTATTGGTGGTACTCTTGAGTCAACGTTAAAAAGTATGTTAACTAATACTGAAAACTCCGAAGATTTTTTAAAGCCATAGCAAAAGGGTTAAAACAGGTATTTTTGCAAGGAAAACACATGAAATGCTAATTGAAAAATCCTG
>JAYUUR010000403.1:0-3376 GCA_043754475.1 Saprospiraceae bacterium
GCATCGCCACGCATGCCTAAACGACCTTTTTTAGGTTCACTATAAAGCTGTAAATTCTCAGGATTATCGTAAGATACTGAGGGGGTCTTCACCCGCTCGAAGTTGCGCGATGCGATAGCCCCTGCGAGACAACCATCACTTTCTAAGCCTCCATTATTACCAGTTGAAACGTTTGATGAACTGGTTCCGACCGTTACGGGCAAATTACCAATATAAGCATTAGGCGTTTGAGTCGTTAGATAAAATATGGCATCATTGAAGTCATTATCCGTTTGTTGGTCGCGGCGCAAGTCTTCAAATCCCATAACAAGATAGCCGGCAGAGTCGCGCAAAAGAACGCTATGCTGCTTTTGATTGGCATTTTTTTCAGGATTGAAATTGGGATTACTGTAAAATACATTATTACCCCAAGTAACAGCACCATTTTTAAAACCGTCAGCCAGCAAAACGAAGCCGATACCCGTATTTTTAGCAAAATGCCCTAAACGCACTTTGTTTCCACTTTTCAAAGCATTGTCTTCGTAAGAGACATTCGGGAATATAATTGTAATGTCTTTGTCTTTAGGTACTTGTTTCGGCGGGTTGCTGAGGCTGTAAGTATAAAAACCGACAACATTTTTGTAACCTGCCCCTTCATCAACAAAAGTCAACCACACATCGGTCTCATCTTTCAATTGCAAATCGAGCGTCAAATTATTATTCAAATATTGAGGATTGTATTGCGGTACGGAATAATACTCAGGCAATGATCGCTGCATCCGCTTTTTGAAATCGTCAACTATAACGTCATTTGGGTTAGTCAGGTAAGCAGGTGTACCTACGTTGTTGAAAGTGCCGAAATAATTAAAATTTTGAGCTTGAAGTGATTTGGGTGAAGTTGATACCAATACGAAAAGTATCAAACTTTGTAAGAAGTTCTTTTTCATAAAATAGAGAAATTTGTAACTGATTTTTTTTGTAGTGAAATTTCCCTTACACAATACATAATCATTCCGTTATTTTTTATTTCATGTCAATAAGTTACACATTTGTGACGGTTTAAAAAATTAAAAAATTTAAATAAAATTTTGTAACTCATTGATATCCAATCTAAATTAAAATTATTTTTCAAGTCAAAAACCTACACATTGTAATTTAACGTTACTACATTGAATGGGTATAAAAAGCTTATTTTTTATTTTATGCTTTTGAAAAGTATCGGTATGACTTTGAATCACACCGATACTTATAACATTTGGAGCAAAACCTTAATGAAAACTACCACCTGCCACCTTCACAGTTTCTTTATTTTCAATTTTGTAACCATTTATACTGTAGAATAAAATGTAAACAAAGCATAAAAGCGGTAAAATCATAGCCACTTGAGCACCTTTAGATTGAAATATCAAACCCGTCAAAGGTGGAACAAATGCTGCGCCTACTATCGACATGATGATAAGCGAAGATCCCAATTTGGCTTCTTGAGGAGGCAATCCCCTTGTAGCCAAAGCAAATATGGTCGGGAACATGATGGACATGAAAAAATAGACAATCATAAAACACACCACCGCCATAAGACCGCTTGTCAACATAGCGGCTGAGAGAAAAGTGATAACTGCCACTGCAAATATACTCAGCAACCTCTGCGGAGCAATCCACTTCATCATCCAAGTGCCTGTAAATCGCCCTATCATAAACAAGGCAAAAGCCGCCGAAGCATGATAAGAAGCTATTTGCTTGAGGGTCATGGTATCCGTCACTTGATAGATAGAATTGACAATACTCACGTGAGTATCGTTTGAAACCGTTTGTTTAAAATCAACAAAATAGCCCCAAATAGCCGTTTGCCCTCCGCAATAACAGAACTGAGCAATCGCCCCCAATACTAAATGCCGATGCCTGAATAAGCCTTTGAAAGTGACCCCCTCAGTATTTTGAGCATTTGTAGCATTATCACTACCAATTTCAGGCATTTTAGTGATAGCAAAAAGAATGGCTACGAATAAAACCAAGCCTGCAATGAATAAATAAGGTGCTTGAACCGAATGCGCTTCAGCGATTCGGATGGCTTCGGCATCAGCCAATGGCATGGCATTGAGCTGGTCGCGCGTATATTCTTTATCTGAAAAAATAAATAAACTCGCGATAATAGGACCTAAAATAATGCTCAAACCATTAAAAGATTGGGCAAAATTGATGCGCCATGAGCCTGATTTTTCATCGCCCATCACCGTCATGTATAAGTTGGCAGCCGTTTCCAAAAATGCTAAACCGCTGGCAATCACGAATAAAGCGAATAAAAAGAAGCCATAAACCCGAAAATCAGCAGCTGGATAAAATAGGAGCGCACCCAGCGCATACATCAATAAACCGGCAATAATGCCCTTTTTATAGCCATATTTCTGCATCACCAAGCCCGCAGGCAGAGCCATGACAAAATAACCGATATAGAAAGCCGAATCTACAATCCCTGCTTGTGCGCGGCTGAGGTCAAGAGCCGTTTGAAAATGCTTAATCAGCGAGCCGTTTAAACTATTCGCCAAGCCCCAAAGAAAAAATAAACTGGTGACGAGAATGAAGGGAATGAGATAACTGTTCTTGTTCTGATTTTCCATTTTCAGTTGTGTTGGATTTTCGTTTTTAAAACTTTTAAATTTTTTTACAATCAATGATGGTAAATATAAACACCCCCTCAGTATTTTTATTAAAAATGCCTATTTTAAATTTATTTTTAAAAAAAATGGAAATTATGAGCTGGTCATGGGGCGCAAGCAACGACGGCAGTATGCTCAAAGGCGTGAGCGAAATAGTGGTGACAAAAGGTGTTACATTGCCCAACGGTCAAGTGATTAATATAGGAGACCGCCTTGTCATGACTGCGAGTGGCTTCACATTTGAGTAAATACGTATTTACTTATCTAAGTAAATTAATTTCAGCTATTAAAATATTCTAAAACATTGAAAATGAACACTTTACAGGTCTAACATCTAAATATCTAATATCTAAATGATGAGTCGAATCGCTTCTCGCCTTGTCAAATTAGGTAATTTACTATTTTCAACAAACTCCAAAACGGCTTGTGGATTCACTTTGCTGTATTCTCTCAAAGCCCAGCCGGAGCCTTTTTGAATAAAAAATTCGGTAGAGTGGGAGAGGCGTAGGATGTAATCGAAGAGCATATCAGCATCAGTTTTCTTTTTAAAATAGCGTTGAAAAGTAATAGCAATACGTTGTAGCCATATATTATCCGAAGCCATCCACCCCTCAGTAATCGGCTTAATTTGGTGCGGAAAACGATCAAAATGTAGGGCTACGAGTTTAGCGAGCCAATCCACTGAATCCCACCAAGATTTGGTCAGTATCAGTTCTTCTAAAAAATAAATGAAATCTTCGAGC
>JAYUUR010000404.1:0-10163 GCA_043754475.1 Saprospiraceae bacterium
TTCACTATAAATGAACGGCTAAAGCCTTAACTATTTGAGCTTTTTTAACCCCCACCATAAATGGTGGAGTTAGTCAAAAAAGATGTGGGTAATGGACAACCCCGAACGTGGCAACTGAAGTTGCTCAATTCTTAAATATATCAGGATGTTTTTCGTCAAAATCTGTAGCATCTTGATAAGCTTTTGCTAATGCCAAAATCGTGGCTTCATCAAAAAGATTGCCTATAAAAGTGATGCTCGAAGGGCGACCTTCTACGAAACCATTGGGCATAACCACCACCGGATGCCCTGTCAAATTGGTGATTTGCAACTGATTGACTCCGAAATTGGAAGTGACTATCACATCAAAATTTTTCATCAACCCATTCACTTCTTCAATCATTTTAGTTCGCAAGCGATTGGCATTCACATAATCTACGGCGGGCAGTAAACGGGCTGCTCGGAATTGATTGGGCCAAGAGCCTTTGGTCTGCATCGTGAGTTCATCGTCCAGATTGGTGCGCGTGAGTTCATCGAAAGCAGCGGCACATTCGCTCATCAAAATAATATCAATAATTTTAGGTGGAATACTTGTTTTAAATTCCATCGGAATCAACTTTGCACCCAGTGTTTCAAGCATTTCAAGCGTTCGCCATTCATTACGGCTTTTCGGAAGCGAATCAAAAACATTGGTCGGGTAGCCGATTCTCAACTTGGAAATATTTATTTTATCATAATTAAAAGGCATATTGCGCACTGTTTTATCTTTTCCATCCTCGCCACGTATCGTTTCAAGCACAATCGACGCATCTTCGGCATAGCGAGTGAGGGGACCCAATTTATCCAAACTCCAACACAAAGTCATAGCACCTGCGCGGCTCACGCGACCAAATGTCGGGCGCAAACCTGTAGCACCACATTCTGTCGAAGGTGAAACAATAGAGCCCAAGGTTTCTGAACCAATGGCAAACGGCACAAGTCCTGCCGCCACCGCCGAAGCCGAACCTGCTGACGAGCCACTCGACCCCCTCAGTAAATCCCAAGGATTTTTGGTTTTTCCGCCATACCAGACATCGCCCATTGCCAAAGCACCGAGTGTCAGTTTCACAACCATCACTGCCCCTGCTTTTTCTAATTTTTCAACAACCGTAGCGGTTTGGTCAATCGTTTGATTTTTAAAAGGGGCAGCTCCCCAAGTAGTTTTAGTACCTTTCACGGCTATCAAATCCTTAACGCCGTAGGGAATGCCGTGTAAAAGACCTCGATATTGACCTTTGGCGAGTTCATCATCGGCTCGTTTGGCTTGTTGGAGAGCGGTTTCTTCAGTGAGGCTGATGACGCAGTGCAGGGTATCGCTGTATTTTTTTAAGCGGTCTATGAAAAATTTTGTTAATTCTACGGACGTTATTTTTTTATTTTTAATCAAATTAGCTAATTGAGAAATAGTATAAAATGCCAAATCCGCTTTGTTTTTAGGCATTTCTGCTTTAGTAGTCGCCCATTTAATCGGTTTTTGTATTTTGGGCAACACCATCCCGACGGGCATAGGGTCAAAATATAATGCGGGAGTTACCCAATTATCGAGGTGTTGGCTGTGCACAGCTTTTATGGCTGTCATATTGTCCAAGACTTCATTGAGCATCGAATCGCGCTCGGCATCCGAGAAAGTGACGTCTATAAATTTTTCAACAACAGAGACATCGCTTTTAGTGATGTTAATTTGAGAAAAAAGAGAAGAGGTGAATAGGCAGCTTAGGAATAAGGTCGTTATTTTCATCATACTTGTATAAAATTAGGTGTAGTGCAAATAATAAGTTGAAAATCACGGAGTGATTGAATGTGAATAACCCTCGATGCAATCGGGGGATAATACCAGAAACAACGTTTATAACTGCGGAGCAGTTGAATGTTATTCATATTCAATCGCTCCGCGATTATTTTAACCTATTATTTGCATGTGTCGTGGAAAAATGATTTCAAAATATTCATATTTTTTTATCTGTGAAAATTTAAGAATAGAAATAAAAATGAAAAGGTAAGCAACATTTTATAAAATGGTAACAATTTTAGCCTAATACCGTTAAAAATCAAGTTTTTATAAAGCAAATAATGTGAAAATTTTGATATTCGGGTGCAATGCTATTATTTTGCACGTCCTTTGAAAAAAAGAATGCGGATATGCAAAAACGCTCTTCGTTTTGAGGCATATTTTTTAAATAAATTTTAATTTTTTTAATAATAAAAAGAAAAACCGAGAAATGGCTCTGATTCAGAAAATACGCAGCAAATCGGCGTTTGTGTTGACTTTAATGGTTTTGGCGATTATTTCATTTATCGCTATGTTGATTATGAGTGATAGTAATCCGGATGGTAACGGAGGCTTGAGTAGATTCCGCGATACGAATACCGTTGCTAAAGTAGCGGGCAAAGAGCTGAGTATCCAAGATTTGGATAAAACAGCAGAGGCTATGTATGGCAATCAAGCTGGAGATTTAAACGTTCGCAATGGTATTTTTGGCTTTTTCGTAGAAAACGCTTTAGTGAGCAAGGAAGCTGAGGCTTTAGGTTTAGGTGTCAGCAGAGATGAGTTGCTTGACCTTGAGTTTGGTCCGAATCCAAGCCAAGTGATTACAAGCAATCAGGCTTTGATGCAAAACCCTGAGCAGTTGGGTCAAATCAAAAAATTGATTGAAACCAATACTTTGCAGCCGCAAGGTAAAGTCTATTGGGCTGAAATCGAAAACCAAATTGTGAAAGAACGCTTACAAGCAAAATTGAATAATTTGGCTACAAAAGCGGTTTATACACCCACTTGGTTAGTAGATGAAGGATATAAAGAATTGACACAACCTGTTGATTTTGAATTTGTTAAAGTAGCTTTTGATCGCGTGGACGATAAAGAAGCTGTTATTACAGATGCTGATTATGAAGCTTATTTAAAGGAAAATAGAGGTCGTTATGAAAATGACGAAGAGTCACGGACGATAGAGTATGTTACGTTTGAGGTTGTTCCTTCAGTAGAGGATTCAATAAAAATAGCTGCTAAAGTTGCTTCATTAAAAGAGGCATTCCGCACAACAGATAAAGATTCAGCTTTTGCAGTGGCTAACGGTGGACTTGTGACCCCTCAGTATTTGTTGAAAGATGCGCTTGCCCAAGCGGTTCAAGATTCACTTTTCAATGCTCCTGTGGGTACGGTAATCGGACCTTATTTGGATAATAAAAATTATTTTTTAGCAAAATTGATTGAACGTCGGACAGCCCCTGATTCGGTTAAATCACGTCATATTTTGATTCAAACACCTGATGCTCAAAGAACGGCTGATAGTTTGAAAGCTTTATTGGACGTAAATGCTTCTTTGTGGGATTCGTTGAATGTTAAATTCAGTTCTGACCAAGTAGCCAAGATGAGAGGCGGCGACCTTGAATATCAACCACATGGTAAGATGGTGCCTGAATTCGATAATTTGATTTTTTACAAAGCACAACAAGGTAAATTTTATACAGTTACTACACAATTCGGTGTGCATATAGTGCAAGTAACAGGTATTAAAACAGGCAAAAATGAAACCTACGCCAAAGTAGCTTACGTTCGGGAGGGTTTGATTCCGAGCCAAGCAACAGATAGAAAAGCTTCTGCTGCGGCTGATGAGTTGCTCTCGAGTAGTAAAAACCTTGAAGAATTGAAGAAAAACGCGACGGCTAAAAACCTCGGAGTCATGCCTTCAACGCCTTTCCGCACCAATGACCCTGCATTGGGTGCATTAGGTCAAGCAGAAGGTGTTCGTCAAGTCATTCGTTGGGCTTATGAAGCTGGCGTTGGTGAGCGTTGCAAAACGACATTTGGTTTGCGTGAAAAAGGCGAGGCTTACAACAGCAAATATATAGTGGCTGCTTTGAAAAGTGTTATTCCCAAAGGCTTCCCCTCAGTAAAAGACCTAAAAGAACAGTTAACACCTTATGTGAAGAATCGCAAAAAAGGTGAATTTTTGAAATCGAAAATCACGTCTTCTGATTTGAATGCTATTGCCGCTCAATTCAATTCAAAGATAGATACAGCTAAAGGTGTGACGTTCAATGCGACATTTATTCCGAATCTTGGAGCCGAGGCGCGCGTCATTGGTTCTGCTTTCACAACGGAATCGGGGCAAGTCAGCAAGCCTATTGCAGGAGACAATGGCGTATATGTTTTGAAAGTAACGAATAAAACAAATATTGAGAATAGTCCTGTAGATAAAAATGTTTTACGTCAACAAATGGTGTCTCCAATAAAAGGACAAATTAAAGGAACAATTTTGAGATCGTTGCGTAAAAAAGCAGACTTGGTTGATAACCGCTCTAAATTTTTCTAAGATATTATTATCTTCTAACACTATTAAACAAACACCCTCATTTTGGTCGAAAAACCGAGCGAGGGTTTTTGTTTAAAGGAGCTGTTTATAATTTTTGATAATAAACTACGATTTATAACTCAAATTAAATTTAAAAAAAACATGAACATTGCAGTTGTTGGAACAGGATACGTCGGTTTGGTAACCGGTACTTGCTTTGCCGAAACAGGGAATCACGTTATTTGCGTTGACATTGATGCTAAAAAAATTGAACGTATGCGCAACGGGGATGTGCCTATTTATGAACCCGGTCTCGATATTTTGTTCGAACGCAACACAAAACAAGGTCGCCTTCATTTCACTACCAATTTGAAAGAAGCCATTGATAAAGCACAAATCATATTCCTTGCGCTTCCAACTCCTCCAGGTGAGGATGGCTCGGCTGATTTATCTTACATCTTAGGTGTTTCTAAAAATTTATCTAAAATTATTACAAAATATAAGGTTATTGTCGATAAAAGTACGGTTCCAGTCGGAACTTCAGAGCGCGTACATGCGGCATTGTCTGAAAATTTAGATGAAAGCCTTTTTGATGTTGTATCCAATCCGGAGTTTTTAAGAGAAGGTGTCGCTGTTGATGACTTTATGAAGCCTGACCGCGTTGTTATCGGCACCACCTCAGAACGTGCTCAAAAGTTGATGAAGCAACTTTATGAGCCTTTCGTTCGTCAAGGCAATCCTATCTATTTCATGGACGAACGCTCTGCTGAGATGACAAAATATGCAGCCAATTCTTATTTGGCTATGCGTATTTCTTTTATGAATGAAATTGCTAACTTGTGCGAGCAAGTCGGTGCTAATGTAGATTCAGTTCGTATTGGTATGGGCAGTGATAATCGGATTGGCAAGCGTTTTCTTTTCCCGGGTATCGGTTATGGTGGTTCTTGTTTTCCAAAAGATGTACAAGCCTTGGCAAAAACAGCGGAAGAACACAATTATGATTTCAAAATTTTGAACTCGGTCATGGATGTCAATACCATCCAAAAAACGGTTTTAGTTAAAAAAATAATGAAATTTTTTGATAATGACGTGGCAGGAAAAACGTTTGCTATTTGGGGTTTGGCTTTCAAGCCCAATACAGATGACATTAGAGAAGCGCCTGCATTATATATTATTGATGAATTGCTTGAAGCAGGTGCCAAAATTCAGGTTTTTGACCCGGAAGCAATGAAAAATGTGAAGCGCATTTATGCTAATAAACTGGAGTATATGGATGATGAATATGAGGTAATTAAGGGAGCTGATTCGCTCATTATTGCTACCGAGTGGGCTTTGTTTAGAACACCTGATTTTGAAAGACTACAATCTCTAACTTCTAAAGCTATTTTCGACGGGCGCAATCTTTATGATATTAATGAAATGAAAGGTCGCGGTTTTCATTATGAAAGCATTGGAAGAAACGTTGTCTCCCTTGTATTAAATGAAGCATAATTACAACAATAGACAGTCTAATATCTCAATATCTATTGTCTAATATCTAATTTATACTGAGGGGGTGAAAAAACAAAACTAACTATGAACCAACAACGCCGACTCGCTATAATCATCTATACCATTGCCGATTTTTTTTCGGCAATGGTAGCGTGGTCATGTTTTTTTCTTTATAGAAAATGGTCAGTTGAAGGGCGTTTACATGATTTTTCTATTCTCAACGACCCCAAATTCACCTTTGGTGTTCTGATTATACCCGTTGGATGGGTTTTATTTTATTCTATATTTGATAAATATCGAGACATTTACCGCTTAGCTCGTGTAGATACATTTACACGCACATTTTTCCTCACATTTTTAGGCGTCTTTTTCCTATTTTTTACTTTGATATTAGATGATTTTGTAACGGATTATACCACCTATTACAAATCATTTCTCGTCCTATTTTCACTTCATTTTTTTATAACGGTCACTGCTCGCATGATTTTACTCACAAGGGCTAATCGGCGTATAAAAACAGGTCTTGTTTTCTTCAATACATTGATCATTGGTGGCAATCAAAATGCCCTTGAATTGTATGAAGATATAACAGGGAGGACTAAAAGCTTAGGCTATAAATTCATCGGTTTTATTGATTCTAATGGCAATTCGACCAACGTTTTAGGTAAATATCTGCCTAAATTGGGCAAAATTGAAAATATTTCAAGGATAATTGCTGAAAATAACATCGAAGATGTCATTATCGCTATCGAAACATCGGAACATAATCGGATGAAACAAATCCTTGATACCTTATTTGATTTTGGTAATCGGATTATCATCAAAGTGATTCCTGATATGTACGACATCATGCTCGGAACGGTGAAAATGAGCCAACTCTATGATGCCGTTTTGATTGAAATTAAGCAGGATTTGATGCCTTATTGGCAAGTTGTTTTGAAGCGGGTCATTGATATTTTAGCCAGTTTTTTGGGATTAATAGTGCTATCACCCGTTTATTTATACATTGCTATTCGAGTCAATCTTTCTTCAAAAGGACCCATTTTCTTTTGGCAAGAACGTGTGGGTATCAATAATAAACCTTTTATGATTATCAAATTCAGATCTATGTATTTGGATGCTGAAAATGGTGGTCCCCAACTCAGCCGCACAGGCGACGACCGCTGCACGCCATGGGGTGCTACGATGCGGAAATGGCGGCTTGATGAATTACCGCAATTTTGGAATGTGTTGAAAGGCGATATGTCGCTTGTTGGACCTCGCCCTGAACGTCAATTTTATATAGACCTCATTATGCAACGGGCTCCCCATTTTAAACATTTGTTGAAAGTCCGTCCGGGCATCACTTCTTGGGGGCAGGTAAAATATGGCTATGCTTCTACGGTAGACGAGATGATACACCGTTTAAAATTTGACATTCTTTATATCGAAAATATGTCGCTCTCGTTGGATTTCAAAATCCTGTTTTATACTATACTGGTTTTATTGCAAGGGAGAGGGAAGTGACCCCCCCTCAGTATAAAGTCACAATTTTGGAATGAAATGTATTGGAATCATTTTATGAATAATTAAATTTATAACTCGTTGATAATAAACCTATAAGGTTTTTCAAAACTTTATAGGTTTGTGCCAGAAAAGCTTACAGATTCAACCAATAAGTACATTTCAATACCAAACCTCTGTTTTTTACTTGAAATGCCCGATAGTCGTTTGTAATATCATCCACTGCAAAATAATTATCGGTATAAACAATAAATAAATCACTCACCGGAGCAAAACGCCATTGAAAACGCGCATTCAAATTGATATTATTTCTTTGATTATTGTATTGAACAAAAGTTGTAAAAAATATATCTTTTGTAAACGATAAATCTACTTTCGGACCAATTAGCCACAACTGACGATCATTATAATCTGTTGGCAAATCAATTTTATTATAATTCACATCCACCGAAATCACGCCATATGGTTGCAATCTATAAGAAAAAGTAGATTGTAATGACGCTATTTTTCCATTAAAATATTCTCCTACACGCCCTTGGAAATTGACAAAAAATGGCTTGCGCGTATCAGATGAGTAGGTGGCAGTCAGGCGTTTGTAGGTATAAGACGTACCTACCAATAATTTCTTCCCCTCAGTATTGGTCGGATCAAAATCAAATTCGAGCCTTGTAAAATCCCAACGCAACGGCACAAAACTTAACCTGGCAGTATTTTGAAAAAGTATCCTGAATGTCAATGGACTAAAATCATAGTCAGTTTTTTTATGACTGTCTCTGTTAAAAAAGGCATCGCCATTCATGCCTAAATACAAGGCATTAACGATGGATGATTTGGGATAAAAAACAAAATTCATACTCGGCTCAAACCGATAATAATTTTTCCTCGGCACATAGCCTACTTCTGCATTATAGCCTTTTCCAACTGTTTCAACGCCTGTTTCAAACAAAAAATGAGTACTGGTATAGTTAATATTGCCAGCGGCAGCGAAAGGTTGGTTGAAATTGCTCGACTGTGCAGCTGCTGTGATAGAGCGGTGGTAGAAAAATTTGCCTTGCCATTTGCCATCTGCCGAAGCAAGATTATAATCCAAACCGACGACTCTATTGTAGGCATTTTTCTGTAAATCCCAAGTATTTTTTCCTGTTGAATCAATGTTGAAATTATTTTTATTGACAAAAATAAAGGACAAAAGTGACCTCGAAAATACCCTCCGTTGGATGGCTGTTGCCAAAAAATTAGTAGCGGGCAACTTCAAATCTTCATTCACACCCGTCTGAATATCCATTAAACCCAATCGCCAATTTTTATTCAATTTGCCCGTCAAACGCACCCCTAAAAGAATAGGCACTTTGACAGTATTATTATTTTTATCGGTCGCCAAACCCATGCGTCGGGTAAACAAAGGATTGATATTTCCAAAACCGAAATTGCCAAATAAATCAGCATTTTCAAGGAAAAATTGCCTTCTTTCAGGAAAAAACAATTCAAATCGGCTCAAATTGGTCACCTGTCTATCCACTTCTACTTGAGCAAAATCGGGGTTCACCGTCAAATCTAAATTCATCGAAGAGCTGACAGACACCTTGGCGTCGAAGCCAACACCCCCCTCAGTATTTTGAGGTTTTTTATTCAAAAAATCCTTGTCCATACTGCCCAATACGTAAGGGATAATTGAAATATTGGTGCGTGCTTTCGGTGGTGGTGTTTCCCATATCAACTTGCCTGAAAAAGCAATATTATTGCCGTTGGAATAGCGCGGCAAATATGCCCATGTGGAGCGTTCCACTTGAGCGCGGCTTTGGTCGAATCGGAGCATATTGATGTTCCATTTAATACTATTATCTTGTTGTCCACCGCCTGTAGAGGCATAGGTTTCATCGGCGGTATTTTTATAACGGATTGTTTTAAAAGGAATCGCCATTTCTACTGTCCAATAATCATCATAATTTTTGACCACTGAAAACCATTTGTTATCCCAATCGGTGGAGAACACATTGCCGTTTGAAATCAAACCCTCCCGCTGCACGCCGAACGGGCTGACTGCAAAAGAAAAAGCATTTTGCCCATCAGCAAAAGGGTCGATTATAACAGCGAAAAGGTCGGTCGTGCCGGGTCCAAAATCACGTTTGAGAGACAAAACCACATATTTCTCTTTCTTTTCATAACATTTAGCCGACACATAGATATTGTCATCGTCGAAAACCCATCGAGTTTCTGTGATAGACGTAGAAAAAGTAGTATCATAGGGGGAACTCTGCCAAAAAGGTGCTGACATTTCCGCCATTTGCCAATCTGCCTCGTCGAGTATGCCATCCAAAGTCATTTTACCTTTGGCTTTTTTGATACTGAGTTTGCTCTCCCCATTTTTTAAGGGCGATTGAGAAAAAGCATAAAAATTAAAAACTAAAGAAAGAAAAGAGAGAATTAGCAGATTTTTCATTTGCAATTATTTTTATGAAAATTGAGCGTAAAATTACTAAAACCTCATCAAATAGAACTGTTCACAGTGGGCGTATCGCTTATCTTATATCGGTGAAAAAGTTGTTTTGACGAAAAAAACAAACTCTGAATCTCTCATTTTCAAGTCTTTATCTATCAAATTCAAGCATTGATAGAAATTAGTAAGTCGGATTGTATTAGTTGAACTAAAATTGTGAGCCAATTGCAACAAAGGGTATAAAATTTGAAACATAATAATTTTTCTAAAAGTGATGCCTTTTAAAAAAGACATCACTTCATAAAGTATAAATAAGTGTTTCATTGTAATTGTTTAGCACCCGAAGGGTGCGACATAAAAGGCAGGGTTTTCTGCTAATTTTTTGAGTTCATTGAAGACATTGACTTTTTGTTTACGACAAG
>JAYUUR010000405.1:0-10159 GCA_043754475.1 Saprospiraceae bacterium
AATGCCGTTTGTGAAAAACTCATTCATCGCCACCCACATATATATGGTGATGTGATTGTAAAAGATGAAGCGGAAGTGAAAGTCAATTGGGAAAAATTGAAACTGAAAGAAGGTAAAAAATCAGTCTTGGAAGGTGTTCCTAAGTCTTTACCTGCTATGGTAAAAGCCTATCGGATGCAAGAGAAAACCGCTCAAGTGGGCTTTGAATGGGAAAATGCCGAGCAAGTTTGGGCAAAAGTAGAAGAAGAAATCGACGAACTCAAAGAAGCCTTGACGATGAGTGAAGAAGCAAAAGAAGAGGAATTTGGCGATGTCCTTTTTTCACTCATCAACTACGCCCGTTTTATAAAAGTGGATCCTGAAACCGCTTTAGAAAAAATCAACCTCAAATTCAAACGCCGCTTTGAATATATTGAAGCCAACGCTCCCAAACCAATGGATGATATGTCGTTGATGGAAATGGACGCTCTTTGGAATGAAGCGAAAACTAAGGAGAAGAAAATGTGGGTAGAGAAATAGAATGATAGGATTTAAATCTTTCAATGTCCATTCTTTGTTCTTATTGAGAATTTCAATTGATGGTGTTACAACTAAATTGTTCAAAAAATTTATCAATACCTAATAGAAACTGCTTGAAGCTATCAGATTTATTACTGTCAGGTTGTAAATGTAGATGTTGTGAAATAGCTCTTGCGGAAGCTATTTTTTGAAATTCAGGCAGGATTCTTTTTAGTTCATCAGCTGCATTCAAGTTATCAGGGTTGCGAAACTTTGCTTTTCTACTGTATTTTTCTGCTTTAAAATTAGGGTATGCCTTTTGAATAGCGAGCATGTCTCCCAAATACCATGATTCTAACTCTCGACAAGCGATACGGATAAGCACGGCACAGTTACCGTTAATTCTGCACAATTCTAATAACTTTATTTTTAGTTCTTTACAATCGTTAGCATCTTGGTCGTGTATAACAATGACGCCTGCAGGTTCGTGATAATGAGAAAAGACTTTAATCTTTTGAGGTATTGATTTTTGCAAATCAGTTTTCCCTTCATGAGCACGTATAAAGTAATTCACTCCCAAAACCCAGTCGTTAGGTAATATTTTGGGCAGTATATTTTCCAAAACTGCTTGCATAGAAGGCTCTTCTGTCAATATTTCTATTCTGGGCATACATTTCAATTTTTTGGACCACTTCCTTTAAAATATCCTTGTTTCCACAATGCACCTAATAAATCACCTTCTCTTACAAGGCTTTTTACAGTTTCATCATCTTTAGCGCGTTTAATACTCGTATAACCATTTTGTTTATCGAGCCAAAAAAGTTCTTCCAGTGCTAAAGAATTGACAAAATCAGGTGAGTGAGTAGAAATAAATACCTGTCCACCTTTTTGTGCATACTCTCTAAATTCTTCTGCCAATTCCGCCAAAAGTTCAGGGTGTAGATAATTTTCAGGTTCTTCTACACAGAGTAAAGGGTGAGGAGTCGGGTCATTGAGCAATACTAAATATGCGAACATTTTAATTGTACCATCTGAAACATATCTTGCAATAAATGGATCTTTAAAACTACCATCTTTAAATTGCAAAATAATGCGACCATCCTTAGTTTCTTCGGCTACTACCTGTGAAACCCCTGGAACACGCATCTTCATTTTATTTAAAATTGATTGAAAAATATCAGGATAAGTTTCATAGATATATTTGGTTACTTGCGCCAAATTATTCCCATTTGTTGAAAGATGTTCACTCACGCCTGTATCTTCAATAGTTTGTGCAGCTTGGATTTGAAAGTTGGATACAAACCAATTTTCTAATAAACGCCTAAAAGAATTAATGGCTTTAAATTTCTGAAATTGTCCTAAACCTTTAATTGCCAAAATATCGGGGGAGTCAAGGGTTTGTTCTTCTCTCATTTCTTTAAATGCTTGTTTACTTTCCTCAAATTCGTCTTCGTTAGTGATAGCATAACCTTTACCATTTGAAAAATTTAAAAACCGATAAGGCTTACCTGTTTTTCCTCTTCTATAACTCAAAATTTCTTTTGTTATAATAGGTTGATTTTGGGCATTCAACCCAATTGAAAGTTCATAAGTAATAAGTGGTGATATATATTTATCAGGTGTATTTCTAAATTTTATTTCAAATGCGATATCGCCTACACCATCTCTAGAAATCACTTCTTTGAAACCGCCGCGCTGATTAAGCGCAGTTTTTACATTATTGCGTAATGCACTACTTAAAAAGCCAAATACATCGAAAAGAGTCGTTTTTCCTACACCATTGGCACCCAAAAACACGCACATATTAGGCAAGTCGCGTATTTCGACATCTTGGAATACCTTGAAGTTTTTTATTTTTATCTTTTCTATTTTCATAATTGCCTATATTTTTAGATTAACACTCATTCACACTCTTTCTCTTTATATTTTATCACAAAACCGTAATCCTCGTAATCGGGTGTATTTCCCAAGCCGTGGCACGATTAACATTCTTGGAATTAGGGCGCACTTTCGCCGACCTTTCGCCATGTTTGAAATCATAAAACAACCAGCCTTCTATTTCTATGACTTGACCCCTCAGTTTTTTCAAGGCTTTTTGAGACCAATCAATGCCTTTTTCTTTCATCCATAAACGCATACGAGGCGTTACCTCAGCGACCACATATTGGGTTTTATCGTCCTTACTTTCCTTATTGGGTGCGAGGATAATATGGGTATCTCTATATGATGGGTCGGTGCTGTTGCAATTGCAAGTTTCGGCATTTGACATATTAACTGCTACCACATACCCCCTCAGTATGGCGGCTCTTCGGGCGTTAAATTTACGTCTATCATCAGTCGGTTCGTTGATTTTATCCCAATTGAAATTGGTATCAATGTCAGACTTTTGAGGAAAAAGCACTCTGTTTTTAAGGAGATTTAATGCTTTATCATTTTTTCTTTTTGCAGAACCTTCTAAACTACATTCCGAACTATCGGGCAGCGTGAGTATATCTTGAGCTTGAGTCAATGGGCTGAAAATGAAGAGAAAAATGGCGAATTTCAAGTATTTTTTCATAAAAAACGGTTATTCTCTTATAAAAGCCAACTCTTCATCTTTATCCAAACGAATGATGACGGACGGTTCGCCACGCTCTTTGCTGTCTTGTTTGTATTTGATAATAAAATCTACGCTTTCAATCACATCGGAATTGATTTCGCCAAAATGCGCTGGGAAAGGTGAGCCGCTGACATTGGCAGAGGTGGAAACCAAAGGCTTGCCGAATTGACTAATCAGTTCCCGACAAAATGCATCTTTCACCACTCGAATAGCTACACTACCATTTTTCCCCAAAACGTTGGCAGCTAATCCTTCGCCCTTGTCATATATGACAGTGAGGGGACGTTCATGAAAAGACAACAAAGTTTCTACGCGCGGATGGATATGATCAACATATAATTTTGCCATTTCGATAGAATCAACGAGGATAACAAAGCCCTCCTTGTTGTCAGGTCGGTTTTTGATGTCTACAATTTTAGCGACAGCTTGTTCGTCAGTAGCATCGCAGCCGATGCCCCAAATGGTATCGGTCGGGTAAAGAATGACGCCGCCTTTGCGGAGAACTGTCAATATTTCATCAAATTTTTCGTTTTCAAACATATATCTTTAAATTTGTCGTACTTTAAAATGTCAAAGGTTTAACTTTGAGATACTGAAACTCAAAATTAGGACGAATGACGCATAATAAGTCGGTTTTATTGTTTTAATTTTCAAAACTTGAAAAATATTCAAACAAACATATATGAATAAACCCTTTAATCAGCACATTAAATGCCTTATCTTTTGAAAAAGCTGTTTTACATAATTTTTATACTATTTATATTCACCCCCTCAGTATCATGGGCAAAACACATCGTCGGGGGCGAAATTACGTATCGTTTTCTTTCAAGAAATGGTAATGTCAACCGCTATGAGTTCACGATGCGTATATATCGCGATTGTGACGCTACGGGTACTCCACCGCCTGCCCCATTGGATCCAAACGCCCTTGTAGCGACTTATGCCAAAGGTTCAGGGGAACGTTTGGAGACCTATACCATACAATTATCAGGACCTGCTCGCCAAATCAGTCAGCCTAATTTGCCGTGCTTGATTCCGCCCATCGTATGTGTAGAAGAGGGAACTTACATCTGGCAAAAAGATTTGCCTATCATCGCCGATACTTATGTAATTATGTACTCGCGGTGTTGCCGCAATGAAGCCATCGATAATATTATTCGTCCAGGTGATGTCGGTGCCACATATACCGTTGAGATAACCAATGCAGCGCAAGAGTTGGGCAATAATTCACCTATATTTAAAGAATTTCCGCCCACAGTTATATGTGCAGGTTATCCACTTAATTTCAATCATGGTGCTAAAGATACTGAGGGGGATCAATTAGTTTATAAGTTTTGTGAACCATATACAGGCGGCGGTCAACAGCAAGGGACTGGTTGCAATAGTATTATTCCAAACCCACCGTGCTGGCCTCCAGTCGGCAATATCAGATACAAAACACCCGATTATTCGTTTTCAAATCCTATGGGTGGTAATCCAATAATAACAATAAACTCGACCACTGGTCTGATTTCAGGCACGCCGACTGACCAAGGGCTTTTCGTTGTGAGTGTCTGCGTAGAAGAATATCGAAATGGAAAATTATTGAGTGTCTTAAAACGAGATTTTCAATTTGATGTTGAAAAATGTGACCCGACAGTGTTAGGCAGTGTGAAAGCAGATACGGTTATCAACAAGACATATATCGTGAGTACTTGCGGTGAAAGAAATATTAATGTCGTTAATACGAGTTTGGATAGGAAATTTATCAATGATTTCAGATTTGACATCAATATTCAAGGCTCTACCAAAACATTTAAAGATTGGGAACCGAGCATCGTTTTTCCTGATACAGGCATTTATAGAGGTAAATTACTTTTAAATCCCGGGACTCAATGTGCCGATACCATTAATCTTCAATTCAATATTTTCAACGGTATTGTTTCGGATTTTGCTTATCAATATGATACTTGCGTGGCGGGACCTGTTGCATTTACTGAAAAAACGCAATCGCTCAATGGGGCTATCACTCAGTTTAAATGGTCGTTTGGCGATGGAAAGGATTCAATTATCCGCAATCCCTCCTATTTGTACTCTACGCCCGGTGTGAAAAATGTGCGGTTGAGTATAAAAGATACTAAGGGCTGTTTAAAAGATACGGTCAAGTCATTTACTTGGCTGCCTGTGCCATCGCTTTTGATTATTCAACCGAGTACATTCAATGGTTGCACACCGGGCAGTGTCACGTTTCAAAATTTATCTAAACCGATAGATTCGACATATAATATTAAATGGACATTCGGCGACGGCGGCACTTCGAGTACCATTAACCCAACTTATTCCTACAAAACGCCGGGCACTTATTCCGTTTCGCTTGAAGTTACTTCGCCGATAGGCTGCAAAACAAGTCGTAGCTTTAGAGATTGGATTAAAATAAATCAAGGCACGACCGCTAATTTTGAATATTCTCCTCAAAAAATATCAACATTCAACAATACCGTTAACTTTACAGATAAATCAAGTTTTGCTACAAATTGGCAATGGTTTTTTGATACAAAAGGCTATTCAACTAAGCAAAACCCAATTTATGCGTTTAAAGATTCGGGTATTTATAGAGTAAAACTGATTGTGTCTAATCAATTCGGTTGTTTGGATTCGATTATAAAACTATTAGACGTTGAGCCGCGCGTGACCTATTGGTTGCCCAATGCTTTTTCACCCAACGATGATAGCGTGAACGATATATATAAAGGTACGGGCTTCGTGGCAGGTATGAAAAGTTTCGACATGAAAATATGGAACAGGTGGGGTGAATTGATATTTGAAACATCCAACCCCAATGAGGGATGGAACGGACAAAAATATAATACAGGCGAACCATCGCCGCAAGGTGTATATCTTTGCGTCGTCACATTTACATCACCTCGCAATGAGAAAAGTGAAATTAAAAGTTACGCCACTTTAATTCGATAAAGCATAAAAGAAAAACGATAACTGACATGAGCTGTTTTGACACAAACTTTCACCTCCCTTTAAAAACAAACAGACGGTTTGCCTTGATATTTATCATGCAAGTCTTTTTATGCGTTGGCATACTGAGGGGTAGTCATATTGTCGGGGGTGAGATAACATATAAATTTGTCCAAAGAACTGATAATAAAATTAAGTACCATTTCACGATGAAAATATATCGGGATAGGTTTCGCTCCAATAGTATGGCACCTTTAGACGCCACTGCAGCTATCGGTATATATTTATCAACCACCAATGGTTACAAAAATTATGGCGATAATAATAGTAAAAATAGAATATTAGTGCCATTAAAAGATAAGAAAAATGTTGAAAAGCCAAATAATCCTTGCTTAACAGCACCCAACGATATAGGTGTAGAAGAGGGCTTGTACGAATGGGATGCTACACTTCAAGATACGGTTTTTAGTTATGTCATTTCCTATCAGCGGTGTTGTCGAAATTATACGATTAAAAACATCTACAATCCAAGAGATGCTGGTTCTACTTATACGGTAGAAATTACACCCGAATCGCAGCATTTGAACAATAGTAGTCCTACTTTTAAAACATTTCCGCCCATATTCGTATGTATAGGCGAATCGCTAAAGTTCGATCATGCAGCTGCTGATGAAGAGGATGACCAATTGGTGTATAAATTTTGTAGCCCACTTTTAGGCGGTACTACGAGTAACCCAGCACCTTCGACACCGACTCCCCCACCTTACCAAACGGTATCGTTCGTACAACCAGATTATACACCTGAAAAGCCGATGAATGGCAACCCCTCAGTAGTGATTGACCCGAATACGGGTATTATATCGGGCATTCCGAATATACTCGATCAGTTTGTCGTGTCGGTTTGTGTAGAAGAATATAGAGCGGGCAAGTTGATTGGTAAAATATTCAGAGATTTTCAATTCAATGTCGTCAATTGTAAAAGAACAGTTGTGAGTCAAGTATTAGCGGATTCTTCATCTGTCAGCGTGACTAATTCTACGGGTTCGGTTCGCAAGGAATACTATATTTATGGTTGTGAAAATGTCAGTGTCACCCTCACCAATAACAGCTACGACCGCGCTCAAATCACTAATTTCTATTGGGAGTTCGACAATAAAGGCAAAATAGAACGCTATACAGATTGGAGTCCAACGGTTACTTTTAAAGATACAGGCTTATATATTGGTAAATTACTCTTGAATCCTGGCTCTCCATGTGGTGATTCGGCATTTGTAAAAGTGCAATTAGGCGGGCGTGTTTATACGGATATGCAGTTTAAATATGATACTTGCGTAGCCGGACCTGTTACATTTGAAGGCACTGCAATATCCGCTTATCCTTTAAAAGAAACCGTTTGGACATACAGCGAAGGTAAAAGTGATAGCAATAAACTCCAAACTTCACATCAATTTGTAACGCCCGGTTTGAAAAGCGTTAAGTTGAGTGCTAAAGACCGCTACGGTTGTAAAGGCGATACGACTATGACATTTAATTGGCAACCTGCGCCACCTATTATTATTGTAGAACCTGATAATTTCGTCGGTTGTGCACCAGGTAAAGTATTTTTTAATAATAGATCGAAGCCGATCGATAGCACTTATAATATTAAATGGGATTTTGGCGACGGTACTACTGGCAAAGCCATCAGCCCATCACACATATACGAAAAGCCTGGCACCTACCCCGTCCGTTTAACGATAATATCGCCCATAGGCTGTCGGAAAGAAGCATTTTTCAATAATTGGATAAGAATCCGACCAGTGCCTAAGGCGGATTTTGACTGGGAACCCAAGGTCATCAGCAACTTAAAACCGAATATCACCTTTGAGGATAAATCGACTAAAGCTGCCAATTGGCGTTGGCAATTAGGTACAACCGGCTATTCAACCAAACCCAACCCAAGCTATATTTTCAAAGACACTGGCGAGCAAAAAATCAAGTTGTATGTCACTAATACTGAGGGGTGTATTGATTCTATTACAAAAACTGTTTATATCGAACCGCAAGTAACATTTTTTATGCCGAATGCTTTTTCGCCTAATTATGATACCGTGAATGATGAATTCAAAGGCACAGGCTTCATTTATGGCTTGAAAAGGTTTCAATTAACGATTTTGAACCGTTGGGGAGAAAAAATATTCCAAACCGATAATCCTGCTGAGGCGTGGAACGGTCAGAAAAACAATGTCGGTCAGCCATCACCCGAGGGCATCTATATCTATGAACTCAGATACATTACACCTAAAAATGAAGTGGTTGTTAAAAAAGACTTTGTCACTTTGTTTAGATAATTTTAATAAATTTATTAAATAAAATTAAAAACGTTTTGTTGATTAGAAAGATAGCACTATCTTTGCGAGCCTTTTGAAAGAAGGTAGTTTTTAGAGAATTTTAGAGATAAATTAAAAGAAAAATAACAATGGACGCTATCAGTTTTGTTCAAGATCAATTGGCAAGGAAAACAAGTTTTCCAGCATTTAAATCAGGTGATAATGTGGTTGTGAACTACAAAATTATCGAGGGTGATAAAGTACGTATCCAAGCATATCGTGGCGATGTGATTCAAATCAAGGGTCATGGTGCTAATAAAACTTTTACAGTCCGTAAGATTTCTAACGGCGTAGGTGTTGAGCGTATTTTCCCTTTCTCTTCACCAAGTATCGATGGTATCGAAGTATTGAAACGCGGTAAAGTCCGTCGTGCGAAATTATACTACTTGCGTGAATTGGTTGGTAAGAAAGCCCGTATCAAAGAATTGAAACATGCGTCTCATTCATAAATAATGGGTAATTTGTAGTTTAATGCTCTGCAATAAATTTACTAAAATTATTCAAAAGCGTCTTAAATTTTGTAACACACAAAATTTAAGACGCTTTTTTTATAAACAAGTATTGTTATGTCGATTTTTTTGATAAATTCGCACATACAAAATCGCTTATAAAACATACCATGCCAACTACCCAATCCAAGCGTGAAAAACGCAACTACCTCAAAAAACGCTTGCTCTCGCAAGATGAATTGTGGAAATTGATTATCCCTCTATTATGGGAAGATTTTATCCAATATTTTCTACCACAATGGGTAGAGCAAATAGACTTTTCTCATAAACCAGATTTTTTAGATAAAGACCTCAAACGCTTAATGCCCAAAGGTAAATCTAAAAATAGAACGGTGGATATACTCATGCGGGTGTATCTGAAAAATGGGGAACATAAAACATTTCTATTTCATATCGAAGTACAAGCATATTTTGACCCATATTTTTCAAAAAGGGTGTTCCAATATTTTTATCGTATCAGCGACCTTTTGGATGAGCCAATTGAGACACTTGCCATTATGATTGATGAAGACCCGAATTATCGCCCTAATGAATACATCCAGCAATTTGGTCAAACTAAGGTGCATTTCATTTATCCGTTATTTAAGCTTTTAGACAACCCACCACCTTACCCTGAGGGCAATATTTTTTCAATCCCTTTGGAAGTTGCTTGGCATGCTCTAAAACAAAATAGGTTGAAAAATGACGACGATTTAGAAAAACTCAAATTTCGATTGATAAAAAGGCTGGTTGAAAAGCAAGTTGAAGAAGAAAAAATATATGCTCTATTGGATTTCATAAATATTTATCTACCCTTTGAAAATCCGGAAAAAGCCATTAATTTTACTCAAAATATTGATGAATTAATTTTTAAAGATAGCAACATGGAAGCAATAACGATTAGAGAGTATCTTATTAAAAAGATGGAAGCACAAGTTAAAAAGGCTGAAAATCAAGCCAAACAAGCTGAAAATCAAGCTAAACAAGCTGAAAATCAAGCTAAACAAGCTGAAAATCAAACTAATGAGCTGAAAAAACAACAAGAGACTGCCGTTTTGAATCTTCATGCAAAGGGATTTGCAACAGAAGATATAGCGGATATTTTGTCAAAACCGTTACCTTTTGTTATAGAAGTTCTTGAAAAGCATTTCGATAATAAATTAGGGTTTTCTTATAAAAAAAATTCGTGAGCTAAAATCTTAATTTTGTGTACCAAAACTTAATTAAGATGAAAGAATTAGCCCACGAAGCTGTGC
>JAYUUR010000406.1:0-3368 GCA_043754475.1 Saprospiraceae bacterium
TACTGTACTCATTGTGATTGATTTTAGAAATTAGGAACTTCTATTACAACCATTTTGAGTACATTTTGCTCATTTTTGGGTTTTAAAACAGTTTCTTAGCATTCACAGCAATCGATTTGTTTACAAACCCTGCATTAATAAAAAAAGCAAAAGAAGAATTTATACTAACAAAAGGGGATTACCAATACAAGGCTTTACTTGGCGATAGAAAACCAGCCTTGAATTATAGGGATTGATTGTAATAAGGATTGAGATTTATTTTGAAGGTTTATACCCCTCAGTATTTTCTATAAAAACAAGTCATCCATAGTCAATATTTTTTCAACCAAGCCAAGACTGTGCTTGTTGTGTTCCATACCAAAAGTGGTGAGTAGAACAATCATTAAATGCTTTTTAGTCTTTGTTTTTTCTTTGAAAGTCCACATTTGATTGCGTAAGGCTTTTGCGTCGGATTCAGATAAAGTAAATTCAGTATTGTAAAACTTAATCTCAAAAAGGTTGATAATTTGGTCATTTCGGTCTAAAACGAGGTCAATTTGTGCGCCGCGTTCTTCTTCATTTCCTTTTTGAAGAAAGGTGGAAGATTGGGTATAAACGCCAGCAATTCCTAAGGCTTTTTTGATATTGGGTAAGTGTTTCAAACAGGTATTTTCATAGGCATAACCCGACCACACTTTGGCGGTTTGGTTTTGACTCAACTGATTCCAAGCATCGCTACCACTGTCTTTATTGTGTTCAATAAAGCGGAGATAAAACAAGGAATATTCGTCAGTAAGTCGGTAAATCATGTCTTTTTTGCGTTTGTCGAAGGGATAATAGGACGTTATAAAGCCCGATTGTTCTAATTCTTCAAGTACTTTAGAGGTATTGCCACCTTCGGACAATTGGGCATTTTTAATAATAGCGGGGCGTGTCAAACCTTGTCGGGATTGAGATAAAGCTCTAACAACGGCGATATGGTTATCGGCGTTGGCAAAAAGGGCCGCATAGAGTCTTGAAAACTCATCCCGAAGCAAGCCGTTCTTTGAAAAACAAATGTCATTGATGTTTTGGGTGGCACTTTTACCCGCTTTGATTTCATTCAAATAATGCGGAATTCCGCCGATTGCCATATAAATTTGGATAATTTGATAGCGGTTGTAGAAAATATTGTGGCTTTGCAGATAGATTTCAGTTTCGTTTAAGGTAAAAGGTTCTAAGAATATCCGCTTTGTGATGCGATTGTGCAACCCACCTCTATCATTGACAATTTTTTGAATCATCCATGAAGCAGCCGAGCCGCAAATGACGACGACAATGTTCCGCGTTTCAGCCCAACTGTTCCAAAACCAGCCTAAACCCGTGATAAAACCAGATTTATTGCCAGCTAACCAAGGAACTTCATCAAAAAAAACGATGCGTTTTTTATCACTGGGTTGTTGATCGAGAAATTTGGCAAGTATAAAAAAAGCATCCAACCAATTAGTCGGTTTTTTTACAGGCACAAGGCTCTGGCTAAAAGTCTCTAATTGATTGCTAAAATTTTGAAGCTGTTCTTCAGGATTGGAGCTTTGTAAGCCCGTCAAGTCAAAGGCAATATGTTCTTGATAGGTTTGTTTGATTAGAAAGGTTTTGCCAACCCGCCGTCTTCCAAAAACGGCAACCATTTCAGCTCTTTCAGAATGAAGAGCTTCAAGCAAAATAGCTTGTTCTTCTTTTCGACCTATAAGTGTATCTTGCATCGTAAGAGAATTATTTGTGGCGAAATGTGGATTAAAAATACAACATTTCGCCCGATTTTTAAAATTTAATGGGCGAAATCTATATTAAATATATGACATTCCGCCTATTTTTTACATTTTAAAACCATTCATCATGAAATCAATACGTACTTTCTCACTATTATTTTTCATTGCTTTTTTCGCATCTTGCAATTCAAAGCCCAAAGAAGAGTCGCAGGCAAAAGTAGAATCGCCAACCACATCAAATACATTAATTGAACGCGGCGCAAAGCTCCAATTAAAAACAGCGTACAAAGCACCGCCTGGTGATGCACTATCGCACAATACGGCTGGATATGCTAAAATTATGTGTTCCGCAGTGTTTATAACAAGATTAAAACCTGACTTTGCTGCTGAAAATGTGGGCTATTTTACAAGCCCTTATGCAGAACGGGCTAAGGTGGGCAAACCCATTGTGGATTATGTAAAAAAGACAGTTTCCATTACTTTGCCGAATGGGGTCACCCGTACCGCCGTTTATACAGGCGACCAAGGCTGTATTTGCTTGGCAGAAGGCAGCACTGCCTTGAATTATACACCTCAAAAAGTTGTACGCAATCTACCTAACGCCGCCACAACGCCTTGGCCCATGGGCGATATGTTGCCCAAAGACCCCATGCCCGCTGAATTAAATAAAGCGAAAATAGAACAAGCAGTCAAAGCGGCTTTTGAACCTGCTGAAGCACTAACGGCGGCTTTCGTTGTCACCTATAAAGGCAAAATCATTGCTGAACGTTACGGTGAACATATAACTAAAGATACGCCTTTGGAAAGCTGGTCAATGGGCAAAAGCCTTTCAGCAACTATCATGGGTATTTTGATGAAACAAGGTGTTTATACTTTAGAACAACCCGCACCTATTCCGCAATGGAAAAATGATGAACGGTCTAAAATCAGAATTATGGATATTATGCACATGTCGAGCGGATTGTATTGCCGTGCGCCGCAAGACCCTGATTTTGACCCTGCAATGGGCTATCCTGACCATTTATATTTATACACTGGTGGTATCAATTCGTTTGAATATGCAGCCAATTTGCCTCAACAATGGCTACCTAACACGGTAGGTCGCTACCGCAATTCAGACCCAGTTTTGATTAACTACCTCAATCGTTTGGGTATTGAAAAGAAAGGCGAAGTCTATCATACCTTTTCACAACGTGCCTTATTTGATAAAATTGGTGTTCGCACAATGGTTATGGAAACAGACCCTCACGGCAATTTTTTGACGCAAGGCTATGAGTTTGCTTCGGGTCGTGATTGGGCGCGCTTGGGCAATTTGTATTTGCAAGATGGTGTCTGGAATGGCGAGCGTATTTTACCCGAAGGCTTTACCAAATTTGTCAGCACACTCGCCGAGCCTTGGGTAGCCGACGGACGACCTATCTATGGTGGTTTGTTTTGGATAAATGGCGATGGCAAACGTCCAATACCCAAAGATGCATATATGATGTTGGGTGCAGGTGGGCAATCCGTTACGATTATCCCTTCACACGACTTGGTCATCGTTCGTTTGGGTCATTTTAAAGGTTCTAAAGAAGGAGACGTGGCATTAAATAAGGCTTATGCTTTATTGATGGAGGCGGTGCCGCCTAAAAAGAAATGATG
>JAYUUR010000407.1:0-10154 GCA_043754475.1 Saprospiraceae bacterium
GATTATAAAAATGATAAGGGCTACAACGGCAATGACAAGAAAAATTCCGAACCCCATACCGGCTTTGAAAATACTGGCTATCGCTTCGCATGAACTTAACATTGTAGAAATAAGCAGAAGAAAAAATGCCTTGACAATATTTGAATTTTTCATGGATAAATGGTTTTAAATGTTTACTAAAATTGTTGATTAAAGAAATAAAACACAGTTGGCGATAAATAGTTGTGGATTAAATAGGTTTGGAGAAATTAAATTTGGGTGAATGTTTCAAAATGATTGTTTATTTTCACCCCTCAATTGCCACGTGCATCGCAATGACATTTTAGATTAAAATCAACATAATTGTATAAAAATTAAAACCAAACCAAAGTGAAATATTCAACTAAATTAAAACTGTTCATTGCCTTGATATTGGCAAGTGTTATTTTCGGCAGATATGGCTGCTACTTTTTAAACAAAAAATATGACACCTATCGCCGCCCTTGGGCATATAGCAATGACCCTGCGAAGCCGCTGCTGGTTGGTAAATGGCAGGGCACTTGCATTGACCCCGACCAAATTTCTCACAAAGTAGAAATGGAGATTTTAGTTCCGACAACTGACGATGAACGTTGGAAACGTTTTACTAAAAAACGCATTAAAAGAGACAGATCAAGCACTACTTTTTTCGATGGATTCGCCATACTCGAAGCCAATGGTAAAAAAGATACCTGCGAGCTTTGGGGTGGATTGGATAAGGCGGATGGGCATGAGGTACATTTTCAGTTGAGTCCTATCAGCAAGGTACATCCTCCCGGTTTCAACCTGAATTTGTTGAAAGGCACTTGGCAGGACAATTCGATAGATTTAGCTGTAGATTTCGCTTTCTTTCGTCCTGATGGCAGTAGTTTTTACAGCAGTGAAGACCCGCGACATGATACTAAAGGGAAGTTGCTTTTGTCCAGAATTAAATAACTATTTTTACACCCCCTCAGTTGCCACGTGCCTCGCAATGACATTTGAGGTTATATTCAATAAAATTTCTATAAAAACATGGCATTACCTAATATTTTCAACAAAGAAGTTACTGGTAAAATTATTCAAAGAATGAATGGCTTGACACCTGACACTCAGCCTCAATGGGGTAAAATGGCAGTCGCCCAAATGTTAGCGCATTGCAATGTGACTTACGAAATGATGTATGAAGACATTCACTCAAAACCGAATGCTTTTGTTAAAGTCATTTTAAAGTTATTGGTGAAAAATAAAGTGGTCAATGAAACGCCTTATCAACAGAATGGTCAAACGGCTCCTCAATTCATCATTAAAGATACTAAAGATTTTAATATTGAAAAACAACGGCTCATTGATTATATCAACAGGACTCAAGCCTTAGGAGAAGCCCATTTTGACAACAAAGAATCACATTCATTCGGGACATTGACTAAAACGGAATGGAATAATATGCTCTACAAGCATCTTAACCATCATTTGACTCAATTTGGGGTTTAAAATCTTGTTGATTAAAATAAAACATCCCGAATTTTGCAACATACAAAATTCGGGATGTTTTATGTTTATAAGTGTTTTGAAGGCTTTATTTTAATTAAAAAGGAAATTCAAACCCACTCTGCCGTTGACCGACTTAGAATTATAGGAGTTGAAAACAGCTATAATATTATCAGTGACACCATATAATTGTATAGGTCCGACATTCAAGACAGCATGTAATCCGAGATTGTCGAAACGACCATAGCGCATTGAATATGTAGCACCCAATTGGATAGCCCGCGTCAGTTTGAACGTACTGTTGATTGCTACGTCAAATTTCGTAGAACCATCCCATGTCTCGGTATAAATTAATGCGCCCAATTTTATCTTTTCAGTCATATCATAAGTAGCACCGAGGTAGGTTTTCATCGGAAGTTTAGTCTTCGTCAAGCCTGTTGTGCTTTCTTGAATGTTGAGCACTTCTTTCAAGGTGTCCTGCACTTCTTTTTCATTCAGCCCTTGAAAAGATAAAAATTCATCGCTTTTCTGACCTGAATATTCAAAAGTGCCGTTACTTGAATATGAATGTGCATCTTTTTTCCAATTAATAGCCCCCATTAAATCAATCACACTCGCATCCAAACGCAATTTACCCAATTGAACAGTCGTACCGACATCGAATGAAAGCCCGCTATTTTGAGACATAAAAACATCTCTAAAATTGAATGAGCCGTCTGAAAACTTTTTAAAATCATTGAATCCATTGGTTTGAACATCAAAATCAGAAGTAAAAGTGAGTTTATAATCCACACTATCGGTCAATAAAGTCAATTTTTGTTTAATGGTCGCAATATTCGCGATGCCCGATAACCTTTTAGCTCTTAAACCAAATGAGATTTTATCATTGATTTTAAATGCTAAACTCATTCCCAACTCACTGTAAAGTTGTGCATTCAAGCCAACGCTCAAATCCATCGTTTTGCCCAAATAATTATTATTCCCGAAGGCGAAACCGCCGATAAGGTCTTTACTCACATTGAGATGGGCATTGCCTTTAATGCTGTTGTGAAAACTCAAAGCAAATTTTTTAAAACCTAAGGTTAAACCCAAAGTTTGTATATCTAAATTGGCATATAAATGACTGACGGGTTCTAAATTATTGAAAGCCGCTTTAGCATTAAGTGTCCGTTTGCCTTCGTTTTCAACTGTCAATTGCGATGGTGCGTTCGGGCTTTTGTAGTTGAAAGACAGGCTCGGCATCATATAAGATGAGCGTCCGCCTGCCAATCGATATGCAGGATTGGTATAGCTGGATTGCCAAACGGTATCTAAAAAGTGCAAAGCCAATTCATGCTGAGCATGGCTTTTTACAGCCCAATTAAGGTTTGATAATATAAATATGGTGGCGATTATTCGTTTCATTTTATTCAATTTGTATAATAAAAAATTGGGTTTTATTCTCTAAAAGTCGTTATTACTGAGGGGGTAAGTTATTGAAAATCAATTAGTTACAAACCTATAAGGTTTTGAAAAACCTTATAGGTTTATGTACATAATACTTACCGTTTGATTCCTGCAACAACCCCAATTTTCACTTTAATCTCCTGAGAAGATAAAAGCCTCACAGGTGTAGAGCCATTATTAACGGTTGAAAAAGTATATTTAATAATGACTTTTGTAGTGGCTTGTAAGCGCGTCATTTTAGCTAAATCCATTTTTACATTGGAGATATTGCGAAGCGGCGTGATGACTTTTCCATTGGCATCAACAGCCGCTGCTTTCAAGATGGTTTCGTTAGCCGATGAATAAAGAGAATCAATGACTCGATTGTTGACATCCAAGAAATAGGCTTGCAAATTGGCATTCAAGCCAGTGCCATTGTCAGCGATGATTTTAAAATCGGCGTGGTCAATGTCTTTTGTCGAAGGAAATTTGATAGCGAGCGTATCACGTTCTTCAAAGCCTTTCACAGTGGCATAAAGTGGCACTTCTATATTAATTTTCATCTTGAAAGTGCTGGTATCCAATAAAAAACCGCTAATATTGCGATTACCATCGGGATTTATGATGCCATCAATATCATAAACCATTGAAGTGGGTTTAGAACTGATGATGTCCACAACGTTTGAATTGGACTTGTCCAAAACGATTTGAGTAGATTTCATTTGCCCGACTTCAGTAGTCGCAGGATAATTTAAGTTAGCACCATTAGATACAAAAGTACCTGTGAGAGCCATGCGTTTTTTATCAGATGTAACAACCTCAGCAGTATTAACCCTCGTACGGACAGGGATACCGAAGGAATTTTCAAGAGTGAGCGTAATTTTAGGGTCGGTAAAACGCACTTCACCGCGCATTAATTTTTGAATAAATCCGATATTGATACTATCTTTAGGCATATCAAAACGATTGACACCAAAGTAACCTTTCACGAATTTCCCTTGCAAATAACGAAACGCAAACTGTACATTATTAAGCAAAACACGCTCCTTCGTACTGTTTTTACGGGCTTCGTAATAGATGATGATTTGATCATTGGGTACGTTGAGCGTATAACCCGTTAAATCAACAGAGTCTTTGACAGGCGTTGTACCCATAGGTAAATTGAAAGTTTTTTGATAAATGACCCCATTTTTAGTCATTTGAGGTATTCTGAAAGTCATTGTCAAAGATTCGTTGAAATTATTGGACACTATATAATGTGTCATGCCTTTTTTTAAATCCGCATTGGCAATTTTTAAACCACCGGGCGGAGCAAAAGGAATGGCTGAAACGGAATCAATCAGCGGAACAAAATTATTGGGAATACCTTCAAAAGGATTTAAAGCCGTATTGGCTTTTGAGGTAGTAATAAATTGAGCCGTTATTTGTCCGTCCGCATCTATTCGCAAAGATGCTGTTGAATCCAAACCGGTTAACATATCTTTAATCGTCGTTTTGGTATCCACTAAAGGAGCAGCGATTTCAACATTAATGGCAGTGTCCACATCTTCAACAGGAAGACGGCAAGATTGGACTGTGATAAAAAAAAGAGAAAAAAATAATGGAAAAAGTTGTGAGTTTATTTTCATTGTTTAAGAATTTGGTTAGAGAATTAAGAATTATAAAATACCTTTTTTGGAGTATCAAATACAAGTCCATTATTTTTTATGTGAATTGCTTTTTTAGACAACTTCCTAATTTTGCATTTAAACAATAAAAACACCGACGTATATCTGTAAAAAGCGCATAAAAAAATGCCGCTCGGTATTGACCGGACGGCATAAACATAACCATGAAAATAATTAACCAAACTGATAAGAGGTTTTGCAAAAACAATGCCTAAAGAATATGGAAAAGCTCAGAATAATTTTATTATTAGTTTTATTACCAAATGTTTAAATACTTATAACTTGTTTTTAAATTTATCGTTTCAACTAACTTATTTAGAATTTAATAATGAAAAAAATCATGATTGGCTCGCTTGTTTCTTTTTTACTACCCTTTACTTTTTATCTTAATTCATGTCGTTCTGCTGCTTCAAAATTGCCCCTCGTTACGTTCCCACCCGTTACGCAATATGATGCCCACAAGACAGTTTTTGCCGATAATGCAGTGGTCACCACCGCGCACCCATTGGCGTCGAGAGTCGGTTTAGACATACTCCGACAAGGCGGAAATGCCGTAGATGCGGCTATTGCAGTGCAATTTACTTTGGCTGTTGTGTATCCGAGAGCGGGTAATTTAGGTGGCGGTGGCTTTATGATTTATAGAAGTGGCGATGGGAAAGACGTTTCAACACTCGATTATCGGGAGAGAGCACCCTCCGCTGCTTCAAGAGATATGTATTTAGATGCTAATGGAAATGTCATGCCAGGTAAAAGTCAAAAAGGGCATTTAGCTGCGGGTGTGCCAGGTACGGTGGATGGCTGTTTTAAAATGTATGAAAAATATTCAAAATTGAAGGACTGGAAAAAGCTGGTTCAGCCGGCTTTGGAATTGGCTAAATTCGGCTTTGGTATTACAGAAATGGAAGCCGGTAGGTTGAATAGAAATAAATTAGAGTTTATTAAAAATAATATGTCACCTGTTGTATTTGTAAAACCCGATACTGCTATTCAATGGAGAAGAGGGGATACGCTTGTACAAAAAGAGCTTTCTCAAACCCTCGAATTGATTCGTGACAATGGTCGAGCAGGATTTTATGAAGGTAAAACCGCTGATCACATCGTCGCTGAAATGCAAAGAGGCAAGGGGTTGATAAGTTATGACGATTTAAAAAATTATGAATCTGCTTGGCGCAAACCCATTTATGGAAAATATCGTGGCTATGATATTATAACTATGCCGCCGCCAAGTAGCGGAGGGATTGCCTTGCTCCAACTTTTAGGCATTGTTGAAAACTATCCCCTCAGTCATTACAAGTTTCACAGTGCAGAAGCGACGCATTTAATAGTAGAAGCAGAAAGACGGGTGTATGCTGACCGTGCAGAGCATTTAGGCGATGCCGATTTTTACCCTGTTCAAGTCAATAAATTGCTCAATAGAACTTATATAAAAAATCGCTTCAATGATTATAATCCCGAAAAAGCGACTCCGAGCCAGCAAGTCAGTCATGGCAATTTAGCGGAGGTAAGCGAGCAAACCACGCATCTCAGCATCGTGGATACTGAGGGGACTGCCGTTTCTATTACCACTACTTTGAATGATAATTACGGCTGTCGGACGGTAGTAGCAGGTGCCGGTTTTATATTGAATAATGAAATGGACGACTTTAGTGTCAAAGCGGGCGTGCCGAATCTTTATGGTGCTATCGGCGGTGAAGCCAATGCTATTCAAGCCAATAAAAGACCCCTTTCGAGCATGACGCCTACTATTGTTACTAAAGATGGTAAGTTGTTCATGGTTTTGGGTACTCCGGGCGGTACGACCATCATAACCTCTGTATTTCAATGTATTACAAATGTCATTGATTATAATATGACGATGACGAAAGCAGTTCATGCTCGCCGTTTTCACTCTCAGTGGTTGCCAGATGTGATTTTTATTGAAAGATTTGGCTTTAAAAATGAAGTGCTTGACAAATTAAAACACATGGGTCATATGGTGATAGAACGTGAAAATATAGGCGCAGTAGAAGCCATTTTGATACGCCCTAATGGTAAAATGGAAGGCGTAGCGGATAATAGGAGTGATGATGATGCGTTGGGGTTTTGATGACATAAATATATTTTTCTAATTTATTTTCTCACTATTTATGAATTGACATGATTATTGCATAACTAAAATGTTTAAACCATGATCATATTAAATAGTGAGAAAACTTATATTCATATTACTATTTCTGCTACAGATTTTTGGAAATTCTGTAACCATAAAAGCCCAAGCTGCAATCAGCTACGATGTGCTAACGAGCGATTTAGAATCTCAACTTCGCAAAGGTAATCGACGCGCACTCCGCGACCTCGCAGGCTTACTTGACAAGCCCGTTTATCATGAAACTGCTATTATTTTATTTGAAACTTATACTTTTTTTACAAAAGATGAAATAGATATTGAGCACACGACGCGTGATCAATTTATGCGTTTTTACTTCAAAAATGAAGATAAAATCAAACATTCTGAAATCCTTCAAGCATTTTATATTACCCCTGTTGAGTATCAGACCTACAATTTTGAAGTCACTTCAGCCCCTGACAAACCCGAAGATGACCCCTCAGTATTATTGCGTTCTTTGGTCATTGAATTTGATAAATCCTTTAAAAAAGGTGAAGATTCTATCGTTTTACAAAAAATAATAGAAAAAATAGCGACTATAGAAACGCGCGAAAGTTTTCAATGGCTACGCAATATGCTGACTTCAATGCCTTTCAATAAAAACGCCTCCAATCTCTATATTGCCCTGTGCGAAGGCTTGAAAAATGAACCCAATGTCGAAAATTTGAATGGCGTTCTGACAGCCATTGATAAAAATATTGTGCCCGCTGAATGGTTAACTTCTACACTCATTGAGTTGACGAACTACACAGTTACTTCTCAATTGACCCATCAATTATTGGATTCATTGGAATCGTATGAGGCACTCCGCGCATACGGATATGAGCAGATATTGCCTTTCAAAGAAGTGTTTTTCTATGAAAAAGTAGATTATTATGCTAAAATATTGAGTAGAAAAGACACGCCGTGGATTCAGCGCAATGCTCTACGGGATTTGATTTCAACACAGCATCCGCGCTTGCTTTTTTACTTGGCTGCACAAATGCGTTGGAAGCCTGATGAAAGAGCTGTGTATGAAAAATTGATAAAAAAACGCTCTAATACTCAGTTTACATTGCCTTGTGAGTCGGCTAAACTGAGGGGGGGGCAATTTATGGCGAAAATAGATTACATTCAAAAATATAAAAACTTCGTGCGCTATTGGGCTAATCACAGCGAAGATTATGAATGGGATGAATCAAGGCGCATTTTTGTCAATAAAGCTGAAATCGCTCAACGCACCGAAGAGTATGAACGCCTTTTTCGCCGCTTAAATTCTGAAAATGACAGCGTTGCCAGAGCCTCTTTTCTGCAATTGGCACAAGGTGACCCGACTACAATCACTGAATTGACAGAAAAATATCGTTCTCTGCTCCGCAATTACAATCGCCATTTACCCGATATTCACTATGGATTTTTAGAACAAATGACACGCTTGGTAGCTTTTTGTAAAAAGAATAAAATGAGCTATCAATTGTCTGGTAGAATGGATTCATTGATGCATATTTTATATGAAAATCGGAATCCTCAAACACGCTTTACTATTGAAAATCAAATAATTAAATATGCAGAAATAGATGATTTGACACCGATTGAGTTTTATGGTTGCCTTTATTCGAGCAATCAAGAAATGTCATTTTCAATTGGTAGAATATTGGATTTTCTTTATACCAAATTGTGGACACCTATCACCAATAATGATGACCAATTGCGATTTTTTCTAAAGAAAAGTTTTTTGTTTAAGAAAATTGGCGTAGTGGGCATTTGCAATTCCTATCAGAATAAAATCAATAAAATAGAAAACGAGCTTAAAACACGTTTTTCTGAAATAGCCGCCGTAGAAAGCGATGAAGATATTATCAATCAAATCAATGTCGTGATAGGTGCTGCCGAGGACTTTAAAAAAGAAACCAAATCGAAATCCATGTTCGACCTGTTTCTCGATGACCCCCTCAGTTTTGCGAATGGCGATATGAAAATGTTGCCGGCTCCTCGTGAGTCGGATTATCAGCGAATAGTCGGTAAAATTCAATCTGAAAATGATAAGGAAGTCCTTCGCCTGATGATGGATTATTTGGATTTGCACCCTTCTATCGAGGCTGTGCCACAGCTTTTCGCAGTCATTATGGATGATAGAAAAATCAAATCGCATGAAAATTTAGGCACTTATGAGCGCGATGAAGCAAATGGTATCAAGGGCATCCGAGTGAGCGATAGAGTCGTGATTTTGCTTGAAAATATATATGCCCACAGCCTCAAAACTGATGATAAAAGAGCCGTTTGGCGGCGTATGTGGTATAAGGATCAGAAAAATTACCGCCTATGGGATAAGCAATTTTTTGAAGAACAAATCGTGTTTTTAAAGACTTCTGAAAACCCTTCTATGGACGATATATTGGAAGTGAGTAAATCTAAATATTTTACTGCAAAGCATAAACCGTTGATTATCAATGGTTTAAAGCGATTAACAACTTTCAGTGATATTCGTTTTTTCAAAAGTTTAATCCTATTTAAAGTCAGTGAAGATTTGGCTGCCTTTGATACTTTAAACATCGGGCAAAAAGATTTGGATGATTTTATTAAAATATTCGAAACGGATAACGACTCCACGATGTGGGCTTTTATTAATAAAAAAACGCAGACATATTCAATAGATGATTTAGGTTCATTTTACAATGCCCTTTTTAAAGTAGATTGGTTTTTAAAGCAAGTTTTTAATGAAAAAATAAGTGACTATCAGAAGAAATTAGCCATTGAGACGCTATCAAATTATTTGACCAATAGCGAACTCATTTCAGAATTTGAGGAACAAACGACTTTGAGGCACGTAGCTGAATTGCAAAATATTGGGCTTTCTTTATCTGAAAAATTGGAGGCTTCTTTTGCCCTCGATATTTCGGAAGAATCTAAAGCGGCTATTCAAGAAGCGATTTTGATGCGTATTAATTATACTCAAATTGGTGCAGTAACAGCATATTTTGACAAGCTCAGTAAAAAACCGGGTTACAATCCGACAGCATTTTTGTATAAAGATTTCGGCATACCCATTTTCAATCCTGATAAAGAATTGTTAACGCAACTCATTGATAATCATAAAGTTATGAAGGAGATTGATTTTTATAAGTTTTATTTAAAAAAATTCGGTGTTGATTTTTCTCTTGAAAATGATGAATTAGATTTCAATAAAATTTATAATATTTTGAAGTTTGAAATAGTGGCACCTTTTACAGGGGGCGGTTTTCAAAGAGATTATTTCACGTATGGCATCATCAAATTATTGGAATTGCAATTCAAAACAAGATTGGGTTTTTATGAAAAATTGAATGAAAATCAATCTTTTTATACTTATTCGCCTACGAAGCGAGCAGTGAAATGGATGCAATATTTGGAAGCCAATCATTATGTCAAACCCGACCCCTCAGTACCAGCCTCATTTAATCGCCTTTTTG
>JAYUUR010000408.1:0-3350 GCA_043754475.1 Saprospiraceae bacterium
TAGCAACGATGACTTTGCCGCAAATATCATGAGGAATGCCGTGTTCTTTTGTAAAAATGAGCAACTCATCATAGCCTTTTTTACAATTGATGGCTTTCAAACTCCCGGGCTTGTAATAAATGCCCGAATGAATGACGCCGCTGTTGGTGCTTGTTTGATGCAGCCCTAAATCGTGTTCTTTTTCAATCACACAAATCCGCAGGTTAGGCTGTGCTTTCACAATTTTGTAAGCTGTTGCCAAACCGATTATGCCCGCACCTATGATTGCAATATCGTATTTCATTGTTCTTATTTCGACCACAATAGCAATGGCATGGGGTCAAATCTTTTTAAATCCAATGTATTAAACTCCGAATCACTATAAATCACATATCGAATTTTCCGTTTGACCAATTTCTCTGTTTTTTCAATCAAATTAATCAAATACGATTTGTCAATATTGCCGACAAAAATCAAATCAATAATATCACTGTCAGAGCCTTTTGAAAATTCACCGATGAGAAATACTTTATCCACTTCGCCCAATCGCTCAATCACGTTTTCGATAACACGGTCAAGACCTACGTGTTTGAGTAAAATATTGTGCAATTCTTGAAAAAGCGGATGTTGGGTATTGGCTTGAAATATTTTTTTATTGCCGACAAGTTCAGATTTCAACATGCCAGCATTTTCAAAACGATTGATTTCAACGCGGATGGCATTCGTGGATTCGCCAAATTCGGTTTCTAAACCGCGTAAATAGGCTTTAGTATTGCTGTTGAGGAAAAATTTGAGCAATAATTTGATGCGCGTTTTAGATGAAATCAATGCTTCTATCATAAAATTATTTAAATTGAGTAGCAAAATTACTCAAATTTGATGAAATCTTAATGCAATCAGCCTTAATTTTGCTAAAATGTTTGTTATTGGTTATTATTAGTGTTCAAAGGATTTTGATAAATAGCGTAAAAATGTTTCGTGCGTAGGTTTAGTAAACGGAAAATTATTTTTTTTTCAAAAAAAATAATTTTCCGTTTACTAAACCTTTGTCGAACCAATAACCCATTAATTATGAGCATCTATATATTCGCAAAGAATATGTCCAATCAAAATATGCATCTCTTGGATGCGGGCAGTTATATCAGACGGAACGATGATTTCAGCATCGCTCATACCCCTCAGTATTCCACCATTTTTGCCTAATAAAACGATAGTTTTCAAGCCTTTGCTTTGAGCAGCTTCTACGGCTTTTATGATATTGGGGCTGTTTCCCGACGTTGATAAGCCGATAAAAATATCCCCCTCAGTACCCAAGCCTTCAATTTGCCGCGCATACACATTTTCAAAACCATAATCATTGGAAATAGCGGTCAAGGCTGAGGTATCAACGGTTAGGGCAATGGCTGGCAACGACCGCCGTTCGTTCACAAATCGCCCAACAAACTCTGCTGCAATGTGCTGGGCATCGGCTGCCGAACCGCCGTTGCCCGCGAGCAAAATTTTATGACCCCTCAGTATAGCATCGCTGCAAAGCTGACAAATCTGTAAAATATCAGCTTCTAAGGCTACTAATTTTTGAGCAGTTTCGATATGGTCTTGTATAATATTTTGAATATTCAATATTTTTTTTTTAATGTAGTCATTAATACTTACTGTCAACATATAGATTGGTAAAATTCGTCAATTCGTAAAATTCGTGGTCTCATACACGTAATCGAGCACAACATATTTTCAAAACTACGAATTATCCTTATTACGTGTAGGGAACCACGAATTTTACGAATTGACGAATTTTACCAATCTACGTGTTGACTGCTATCATTATTCTAAAATCTCAATAGTATAAATTCGGCTTCAAATAATGCTGAATATAGTCCTCAATGCCTGCTTCCAAAGAGTAAAATTTTTCATCGTACCCCTCAGTATGGAGCTTGTCCATATTGGCTTCGGTGAAATATTGATACTTGTCTCGAATGTCTTCGGGCGTCGGTATGTAATTGATTGTCAAGTGTTTATGGGCATTTTTAAAAACATTTTTTACTACATCGTTGAAAGCACGCGCCTTGCCTGTCCCGAGGTTGTAGATGCCTGATTGTACTGTTTGATGATTTTGAAATAAAAACCACAGCACTTTTAAAACGTCTTTGACATAAACAAAATCGCGCATTTGCTCGCCATCTTCAAAATCGGGGCGGTGGCTTTTGAATAGGCTGACTTCGCCCTTTGCTTCTATTTGATTAAAAAAATGGAAAATAGTGCTTGCCATTCTGCCTTTGTGGTATTCATTGGGTCCATAAACGTTGAAAAATTTTAAGCCGAACCAATGAGCTTTTGCCCACTCCTTATTATTATCCATTCTTTCAAACACCCATTTATCAAATTCATTTTTGGAAATACCGTAAGGATTCAAGGGTTTTAGATGCTCGGATACTGAGGGGTCATGGTCATCGTAGCCCAATTCACCCGAGCCATACGTAGCGGCTGATGAGGCATAAATAATTGGTATTGAATGTTTTATGCAAATATTAAAAACATCTTTTGAATATTCGAGATTCAATTTTTCTAAAATAGTGTAGTCAAATTCAGTAGTATCAGTTCGTGCACCGAGGTGGAATACGGCTGATACTGAGGGGGTGTTTTCAGAAAACCAATTGATGAATTCAGACCTTTCAATGCGTTGGAAGATGTGCTTTCCGACGAGGTTCGGTTCTTTCTCCGTCTTAGAAAAATCATCTACGGCGATGATGTCCGTGACGCCTTTTTGATTCAAAAAACCGACAAGGCAACTGCCGATAAACCCATAAGCCCCTGTGACAACTATCATATTATTTTGTTTTTGAAGCGCAAATTTCCATTATTAATGGGAATTTTTAGGTATTTCAAGGCATAAAAAAAACATCCCGAATTGCCTACGAGGGAAATTCGAGATGTTTGAATTTAATAGAGCGATAAAGTTGAGTTTTAAAAATGAATAGAATGGCATTTAATACTTTTGAATTTTCACCGTTTCAACACCTTCATTTGAGCGGATGCTTAAAAGATACATGCCAGAGGGCAAACTGCTTAAATCCAAAGTCGCATTAACGCCTCCAGTGACAATTTGAGTCAAAACTACTCTACCCATTAAATCTCTTACACTAATTTCTGCTTTGGTATCTTGCGACAATTCGATATTGATAACATCTTTTACAAGGGTCGGATAAACCTTCGCTTTGCTTTGACTTTTACCATCAAAATTAATGGATACTGTTTTTGAAACGGTCTCTTTACCATCAAAATCTACTTGGCGTAAGCGATAGTAGTTGATGCTTCTCAGCGGTGAACCGTCTGTAAAAGAATAATCTTGTACAATATTCGTCGTGCCATTGCCT
>JAYUUR010000409.1:0-10093 GCA_043754475.1 Saprospiraceae bacterium
TAGAAATACTCAAAAACAACGGAGCAAGATTACGAGTTTTTGAGATAAATTATGGTGAAGTAGTTAAAACTATACAAGATGCAATAGAGAGACTTAGAACTAAAAACTACGATATTTTAAAAAGTTCAAGAGTTCTAAGAACTGCGATAAGAGAAAATATATCTTCTTCTAATTTGCAAATTAAATTAAATCAATTAGAAAATGTTATAGAGGAAAATAAAATAGATAAAATACAATCTCCGAATTTAAGTTTATCTGAACATAAATATCAAATTAGTGAGGAAAAATTAACAGAGTCAATCAAAGAACTTTATTCAAATAGTAGCAATGGAAGACTTTCTTGGCGGCAATTAGACGGAATTGAACGTGATGCAATAGCAATATCCAATATTTTTAAGATTAGGCAAAATAGTCTTGCGAATAGTTTGAAAAATAGTAAAGCAATATTGTTGACGACCAACGAATCTATTGCTTTTGCATCAAAAAAATATGAAAGTACAGATTGGTATTGGAAATCAGTTATTCCTACATGTATGACAGATGTTTTTTTGTCAACTATTCTTTGGGCGAATTATCCTGTTAAAAACGATAATTTGAAGATAAAACAACTCATTAGTTCTTGCTATTCAATCACCGAATTAGATAATAGACTTTTGAATAAATTTGTTGATGATATTAAGAGAATGCATTCAGAAAGTAAAATTAGTGATGAACAGTTTTATCTTCTTAGTGCATCAAATTTAACATACAATATGTTAGAGAAGAAAACTTTAAATGATTTTGATGATTATACAGATAAGACACCAAGTGAAATACTTGAAGATTTAGAAATTAAGATTCGACAAGAAACAGAATACGAAAGAGATAGAATTTCTAAAATAGAACTGAAATTAGCAAAATATTCAAAAAGATTAGCAAAAATCATTGGCTATTTGATTTTGATATTTATTATTGGATTATCATTAATTCTACGATACGTAAATCCAAAAATTGATGGTGACAATAAAAAAGTTATTGATGTTGTTTCATATTTGATGGCTGCATTGTTAAGCATTTTTGGTTTTTTACGTTGGAAAGATATTATTCCTCCACTACCTAAAATTGAAGAACGAATGGAAAATTGGTTTTTGGGTAAATTGAAAAAAATAATAAGTCTATAATGATTAATGAGGAGAGCCATTTTTTACTTTTACACAAAATTATTTACACTCTCATGTTTACGATTACAAAAAATAAAAAAATAAAAAAATAAAAAAAAACGTCATCGAACACCGCGCTCACGCACATGCCGCCGCAAAAGCCCACACACAAAAGCCCAACGCGGCGGCACGTCGTGAGCGCAACCGTTCCCTGCAAGCAAAAAAAAAAGCCCCCGTTCTTCGATTAAATAAAAGGAAATATATACCTACTTTTGCCCTAAAACTCACTTTATCCAAATATGACATTAAGAATACACGGCGACAACATAATAGAATGCGAAAGAGCCTTAAAATTGATAGAATTGGCGTATGACGCAGTAACAGAAAGAGTTACATATAACATCTATCTGCCAAGTTTCAAGATTATAAAAAATGGTAAACAGCTATTTACAGTTGAGTTATTGGCAGGGCATGACCGTTGGAAGGCTAATATTAAAGAAGAATTAGCCAAACATGGTGCGCCATTGCGAGAAGCGACAGACGCATATATTACAAAACTTTCAAATGATAAGAAAACAGAAGAAATTTTGTTGGCGATTGAATTTTGTAGTGCTTTACCCGCAGGCAATAACGCTTGGCAAAGAAGTGGAAGGGCTGCAACTTGTTCAGAAATTGGTATTCCTTACTTCTATTTTGCTGAAATTGGTGGTGTTGAGTTAAACGAAAACAGGGCAGTCAAAGCACCTCGTTTCCCAAATCCTATTGTTCCTTTTTCATATTTGACAGCAAGTAAATCGCTGCAAGTTGTTTGTGTACCAATCTATGAACCACACCCTGCCATTAGTGATGATTTGAGAGATAAGTATATGCACATTTTTGGCTTATCGGCAAGTTTGTCCTTGATAAAATGTATTCTTGAAGGGAGTGATTACGAAGATGAATTACAAATTTTGATTCAAAAGGGCTTGACTTTGGTTGAATTACTTTCAGCTTCAAGAAAAAGACACGATACGTTTCAAGCCTTAGAATGGACGACATTTTTAGAAATTACGTCAAGTCAAGCTAAAGCAGATTGGCTTTCTTTGGCAGAAAACAAGCAAATTTGGAAAAAGAAGGCAGCCGATAAAGTTGTTATTTCACCCACATTTAAAAAACTACTTGCTGAAATTCAACAATTAGATTGCCTTTCAATTGGGGCAAAAGAAATTCCTATATGCTTGATAGATAAAGGTAATATCCTAAATTTTTGTAAACTTTTGCGCTCAATTTACCCTAAATCAACAATAGAAATACTCGCTCAAAAACTTGAAAATGAGAACAAACCTATCATAATTGTTTGGATTACAGGCTTCAAACCAAGAGGTGATGATTCACGTCCCGATAGAGGTTTAGTACCTTTAGCCCGAATGTTATTTGGCAATGATATTGATATTTTGACAATCGTTTATGGACCCGCCAAAGAAAATACTTGGACTATTTTTAAGAAAAATCCTCAAAAGCTACCTCAAATAAACGGACTTTGGGAAGCTGTTTTTAATCTTAGCAATTACATTTTAGCCGATAGTGATACATCAAATTTGGGTGCATTGACCTATATAGTGGAAAGAAAATTAGAAAGAAGAAACGAAAAAGTAACGTTTAACGCTGCAAATGCAACAGGTCAATTTTCTGAACATGATGTTGATACTGCCATTCATTCGTTATTTTCAAAACAGGAAAAGCATCATATCTTTGAAGGTATGTGTAATCCACCGGGCGGAGATTGGAGTGGTATCTCGGTCTTAGATTATACAACAAAAGATGAATTTCGATGGACTTCATTACCAAGAGTTTCTGCAATTGGCGGTAAGCGACCAGACCATGTTATTCAAATTCTATTTACTGACAATGTGTATTTGCTTGTGATTGAATCTAAAGGAAAAGCGAATGATTTAGAAGAAAACATTGGTTCAAACTTATCTCAATACGTCATAGATTTGTTTTCAAATCCACCAACAGCTTTTAAAAAGCATAGTAAGCAATGGAAACTTTATACCAAAAAGGACTTACCGATAAAATCATTTTCGACAATTTCGGGCGGTGCTTTTGCCTACAAAAATGAAGCAGAATTAACCCAATCCTTAGACAAAGGACAGTTGGATTTTGTTATGGCGTTTGAATTTAAAGATTTGAACACCCCATCAGTGTTGCACCTAAAAACATCAAGCAAATTCAAATTCTTGAACAATTTGTTTAGACTTATTGCCGTTGATTTCATTGAAGGGCTTGAAATTAAAATATACTGATTCCATAACAGCATCAACAGTGGTTTTCATCAACTTTGTGAAAGGAGAATTCCCTGTTTTGATAGCAATTCGATGTTTGTAAAGTTCGGTAGGTAATTCAAATCCATAATCTCGATTGCCAGCCGTACCGTCAAATGTCAAAATCCACGTTGCACCCACTGAATTAAGGCGTTCTAATTCAGCGTAAAAGTCATTTACATTAAATTCCGTTTTGGTATAGCGGTCTTTTGTACCACCATAAGGAGGGTCTAAAAAAATAAAATCATGCCTGTTTGCATCTGCCAATGTCGTTCTATAATCCGTATTTTGAAAAGTGACACCTTTTAAAAAATAAGACCATTTAACAACAACTTCTCTAAAAGTTTTAGGATGTATGCCAGGTCTATTTTTATGAATAGAATTGTTAAACTCACCATTTGTATTATAACGAATTAAGCCACTCGCACAAGTACGGGTTAGGAAAAGAAAATCAAATTCGTTTTTAGTCGCATTAAAACTATCTCTTATTTCATAATAAACAGCGTGCCCTTCAGTATGTAACCGATTCCAGCGTTTCTCATATTCAAAAGCCACCAATTCAGGTTCATTTTTAATCAAATTCCACAAATTTATCAATTCGGAAATAATATCGCTTGCAATAGCGGTTTCGACTTTGCGAAAAGGTAGCATCGAACCACCTCCTACAAAGGGTTCAAAATAGCGTTTAAAATTGCCGATGTGTTGGCTCAATTGTGGTGCAACATACCGTTTACTACCCGACCATTTAATAACAGGTTCTACTATATTTTTAGGTTTTAGCATAATTGTAATTTTCCATTTTGTTGAACAATCTCGTTTTCTAAGCGCAACTTGGCATAGTTAAAATATTCTTCATTAATTTCAAAACCTGTTGCGTGCATACCATAACGCATTCCTGCAATCATTTCAGTACCAGACCCCGCAAAAGGAACTAACAACTTACCGTTTTTTAAACCCGAAATTAATAAAAGCCTTTCCGATACTTTTAAGGGTTTTTGAGTAGGATGTGTACCCAAAGCCAATTCTTCTTTTTGTTTATTGTTTGGAATATCCCAAACAGTTCTCAATTGTTTATCAGCTTCTTTCAAATTATCGCCTGTAAATCTTGCTTTTTTAGCATCATTATAATTAAAAGTATATTCTCGTTTTGCGCCACCTGTATGTACCCATAAAATAGTTTCATGGCTTGCAGTCAAACGCCTTGCTGAAAGGTTTGGAAAAGCGTTGCGTTTATACCAAACCACTTCATTAATAATCTCTAAACCCAACATTTGGCAAACAACATTGACAAATCCTGCATTGTGATAAGTCGCATGAATCCAAATTGAGCCTGTTGGTCTTACTAAGCGTTTGAGTTCAGATAACCACAGGAAAGTAGATTGAAAACTATCATTTCCAGTCAGCAAATCCCAATTTTCGCTCAATAATTTCCAATTACCGCCAAAGCCATTGATTTTTTTAGACTCATCATAGTTCCAATTCGCTTTTGTTGAAGCCCCATAAGGCGGGTCGCAAATCGCTAAATCAAAAGAATTATTGGGCATCAATTTCATGCCTTCGATAGCATCTTGCAAAAGCAAGTTATAGTTTTCAGCAGTATGATTCAGCATTTTCTATAATTTATTAATTGTTCTTGAACTAAGGATACGGCATTTAAAGTGACTTCATTTGCGCCATAATCTTTTAAGATTTTTTCGGCTGTCAACTTAACGAGCAATTGATTTTCAGCAATATTAAAGAAAATAGCTACCCGTTTAATTTGTTCCGTAGTTGCTAATCTTTCACCTCGTTCAATTTTACTAAGCATGGGAGAATCTATATCAACACCAACGGCTACTTGGTGCAATGTAAGATTTCGCTCTTTGCGAAGTTCCCTAATGAATTGACCTAAATCAGATTTAATTATTTGCATTTTTTAGACTTGTCAATTTTTGACAAAAATACGAATACTTTATAAAGCACCAAACTTTTAAACAAAAAAATAAAAATTTATCCTATTTTATCCATAATTCATTAAAAAATTATTTAGAAAATTAAGGTTTTAAAGAGTACAAAATATTGATTATCAAAGAGATAGTAGAATATTTTGGCGTTAAAGACCAAAAATACTGAGGGGTAGTTAAATTAGGTTTTGACAAAAAAGCACAATTAGATTTTGACAAAAAAAATAAAAAAATAAAATGCTTCAGCGAACAAATAAGCCTGTAGTGGCGCGAGTAGCCCACGACAGGCTTATGTTGAACGAAGCCGACGCCCGTTCTTCGATTTAACGAAAGGAAGTAAAAAATAAGAAACAAAAAGTTTTCAAAAAACAATGTACCTTTATTGCTTAAAAGATAGTTATGACGTACATTGAAAATATAAATACGCTGTTAGTTCCACGACCCAATTTACCATTCAAGGTATTGGATTTGTTTGCAGGATGTGGTGGACTTTCACTGGGATTTGAAGCCGTTGGTTTTCATACTGTTGGCTATGAAATGGATAGTAAAGCAACTGAAACATATAATAAAAACTTAAAAGGACAATGTTTTGCTCAAAAATTAGAACTTGATACTAAATATCAAGATGATTTTGATGTTGTTATAGGTGGTCCTCCTTGCCAACCTTTTAGTGTAGGGGGACATCAAAAAGGCATAGACGATGAACGAAATGGATTTCCTGTTTTCTTAAAAGCGATTGAACAAATACAACCTCGAATTTTTCTTTTTGAAAATGTACGAGGTATGCTTTATTCAAACAAATGGTATCTTGACGAAATAACAACAAAACTAAGAAAAATGGGTTATCGGGTTGATTATCAATTATTCAATGCTGTTAATTTTGGTATTCCTCAAAATCGAGAACGATTGTTTGTAGTTGGACATAAAGATAAATTTCAATTTCCAAAACCTCAACTAAATAAAGTGACAGTTGGTGATGCGATTGGAGATTTGATTGATACAATTGAAGATGAAAAAAAAATATTAACAGCTTCAATGGATAGATATGTAGCCAACTATGAAAAAGCATCAAGTTGTATCAATCCAAGAGATTTATATCTTCATAAACCGGCAAGAACATTAACATGCAGAAATATTGCTGCACCAACAGGCGATATGCAACGAGTGAAATTGAAAGACGGACGAAGACGGAGACTTTCAATTAGAGAAGCGGCAAGATTACAGAGTTTTCCAGATTGGTTTGAATTTTCAGGAACAGAGACAAATCAATATTACCAAATTGGTAATGCTGTACCGCCTCTTTTGGCTTTTCAAGTTGCCAATTCAATCAAACATTATTTACAAAATGCTACCGATTGCGAAGCATTAGAATTTGAAAGTGAATATTCTTCAATCAGAAGCCAAATGCAATTATTTTAATGGCGTATTTTCCTAAAAGTCTAAAATCAGCTAAAACTGTACAACTATTAGAAAACGCAATTTCTATTTTGTCATCGGTTGGCATACCTGTTTCAAACAAAACAGAAAGAAGTTTGGAGCGAATGGCTATGTCATTATTGGCTATAGCAGGTATAACAAATAATTGGCAAGAAGCATCAGATAAACGTTTTCTGAAAACAAGAGAGGTCATAAATTTTATCAATCAACACTTTGAGGAAAATATATCATTAGGCTCTTATGACAATATCAGGCGCAATGATTTAAAACTGTTAGTTGTTGGTGGCTTAATTTTAAATAGTTCAGATAAGCCCAACGCTGCGACCAATGACCCAACAAGAGGTTATAGTTTGAGCAGTGATTTCAAAACCCTCATTCATAGTTTTGAGACAAAGGATTGGCAAAATAACCTCAATAAGTTTATGGCAAATCGGGAAACACTTGAAGAATTGCTTTCTCGCAAAAGATTAATAGCAAAAGTACCAATAAAACTACCTACTGGGAAAATACTTGATTTATCAATGGGCAAACATAATGACCTTCAAAAAGCAATAATTGAGGAGTTTTTGCCAAGATATGGTCAAGGTTGCGAAGTTCTTTATGTTGGAGACACGGCAAATAAAATGCTCTATCTTGATGAAGCTAAATTAAAAGAACTTCATTTTTTTGAATTAGCACATGATGAATTGCCAGATATTATTGCGTATGATAACAAACGAAATTGGCTTTACTTGATAGAAGCTGTTCATAGTAGTGGTTCAATTTCTGAAGTCAGAATGTTGGAGTTAAAGAGGTTGACAAAAGGCTGCAAAGCTGATATTGTATATGTAACAGCTTTCTTGACCAAAGTAGAATTCAGAAAATGGGTGACTGATATAGCATGGGAAACAGAAGTTTGGATTGCCGAAAATCCCGACCATTTAATTCACTTCAACGGGGATAAGTTTTTAGGTCCGTATAAGCCAACGTCAGTATAAAAACGGTTTTGACAAAAAATAAAAAAAAATAAAAAAAAGACTTCAGCGAACAAACAAACAAGCCTGTAGTGGTGCGAGTAGCCCACGACAGGCTTGTGTTGAACGAAGCCGACGCCCGCTGGCACAATATATAATTCAACCAACCCACAATTTTCAACCAAAGAACAGGGGTGCTCGTGATAAACAGCACAAAAAATAACTGAAAATGTCGTAATTTTGATTAAATTTGTATAGGTTTCAACCATTTTATTATTCAAAAAACAATATGATAGGCAAACATTATGAGCTAAACCCGAGAAATAAAAAAACACTTTTCTATTTTATCAGCGAGGCGTTTAAAAGATAAAAGTTGAAAAATAAAGAATCAATACCCATTGGAAGCCCTTTAGACAAATGGCAAACCGCTATTCAGCTTTTTGAGAAGAAAGCTGAAAATTCTATTATTGCACTTGATAAATTTGAGATTATTCTTAACGATATTGTTGTGGGAGAGACTTGTAATCTTTTTCAACTAAACCCCAAAATGCCTCTGTCGAAAGTAATTGCTTGTGTTTTTGAAAGTATTAATGAAAACACACCCGCTAATTTGCTTGTCAAATTGACTAAAATCATTGTTAATACATGGTTCAAACAGCAAAGTGCCGTTGAGCCGATTGAAGCATATGAATTAGGATGAAATAAAAAAGCGGCTTTTTTCATGATAATACTGAGGGTATATCACCCTGCTGGCACATATAATCCAACCAACTCACAATTTTCAATTAAAGAATGGGTCTTAATAAATGGATTTCTCACCCTTTATGGTGTATTTTGTAAGTCTTCGACTTCAAAGGCTCAACAGCAAAGAGAGAATTAAAAAAGATACCCCCCTCAGTATAAACACTTTAAAAAGGCTCTATACTCAGGGGGTATTCCTTACGATACAGCAAAATCTGTAAGGTGTCGTCGTTGTTCAATATTCCGAAAACCTATAACAATATCCTTTTTAGGAATCCCTTTTTCAGCAAGCAACAGAGCTATTTTCAAATCTGTTCCATCGTGTTGAATCCAAACTTTACCATCAGGCTTTACATCTATATGGACAAATGGTGAATATTCACGATAAGTATTAGCCCAACCCACAGAGAATAAGAGATAATGCCCATGCTTATCATCGGTTATCAATTGAGTTTCCACAGACTCATCTGAGGGGGAGATAGAAGCAATGTATGTTGCGAATTCTCCCACGATTTTCTTATATTTATTTATTTTATCCATTTGACTAAACAACTTTTATTTTCATTAAAAGTTAGTTTATATACTAAAAACTGCCCAAGAGCATCTTCAAATTCATCGACATCTGATAAACCCATAAAACCTTTTATTTCAACGGCAATTTGTTCAGAGCCTTTTTCAGCACCAATCATTTCAGCACCTAAATCAATATAACCTTTTCGCTTACCAAGCCTAAGAAAATAAGGGTCGTGTGTAATAACCCAACCGTCAGCTTCTAATGCTTTTCGGACTGTTTCATGATAAAAATCTCTTGCTGGCATAACAGATTTAGTATTTTTGTGAGCAAAAATACTAAATCTATAGCTGATTTTCTATATTTTTTAACTTTTTTTTCAACATTAAATTGTATTGAATCTCGACTGAGACTTAGCCTTATCTCCCGATTTTCTCGGGATGTTCCATATGGGTTTTCGATTTTTCCAAGTTCCACTATCCAGAGCTTTGTCTGAGTACCTTTCTACTCAAACAGGGCTTTTTAACAGCGGGTATAACTGTAGGAATACTGTTCAATACCATCTCCCAAAAAACAAAAAGGATAAAAACACTATAAGACAGGAAAAAACAGTTAATTTTGTCAAAGTATAAAATAAAAGTAAAATCTATGATAATAGCCAATCCGATATATGATGTTGTGTTTAAATATCTTCTTGAAGATATAGACATTGCTCGTGAACTGCTTTCGACTATACTTGATGAAGAGATTGTAAGCCTTGAACTGAAGCCACAAGAAACGAGTATTGAGGCAGTCGGTAGTAGCGTCAGTATATTGCGATTTGACTTTAAATCAATTATCAAAACAGAGCAAGGCGATTTAAAAAAGGTTTTGATTGAACTGCAAAAAGCGAAACAAGCCTTTGATGTAATGCGATTTAGACGCTATTTAGGCGAAAATTATCGCAAAGAAGATGATATTATCAACACTAAGGGCGTGACAGAAAAACGCCCATTACCCATTGTAACCATCTATTTTTTGGGTTTTCCGTTGGATAATATCCAAAACGCAGTTGTCAAAATCAATC
>JAYUUR010000410.1:0-10067 GCA_043754475.1 Saprospiraceae bacterium
TATCATATTCTCTTTTATTGTCCGATAAACGCCAAATTTGCATCGTTTTTTCTTTAATTACCCTCTGAAACAAAGATATTGTATTCTCTTTAGCTTGCTGTTGTTTGAGTACAAACAACAGCGGCTTCAAATAAGCGATAAATTTTTTTTCATATATTCCCTTTTTTTGCCCGCAATTTACGATTTTTGACACGTTTTTAGCAATCCAGAAAAATCTTCGGAGTTTTCAGAAATAATATTGTTAATGAAAATGTAATTCAACGAATTTATGCCAAAATTGGTTTGTATTATAGTAGAGAAGACCTTTATGAATGTGGAAAACTTTTAAGAGATTATTTTCAAAGGCTCTTGTAGAATTAAATAACGCAAGTATCTTTGCATTGCTTTAGGCAGAGCGTCAATAAATTTTCAAATTATTTTACAAAAGTTTGTTGAGTTGTTAAAAAACGTTATCTTTGCATCGCTTTTTGAAAAAGGCAGTTTTCTATAGAATTTGAATAGAAAAAATTTCAATAAAAAACTGCAACTAAATTAAGAAGTGAGGCGTAATAAGTAAAAGTTCTTTAACATGTTTTCGCTCTTGTCTAATAAATCTAATTAAGCCAGTGTAGCTCAGTTGGTAGAGCAGCTGATTTGTAATCAGCTGGTCGGGGGTTCGAGTCCCTCCACTGGCTCTTTTTTAGGGAGTATACCAGAGTGGCCAAATGGGGCAGACTGTAAATCTGCTGGTAATACCTTCGGTGGTTCGAATCCATCTGCTCCCACATTATTAGGCTCAAAGACAGTGCAACAAGCGGGAGTAGCTCAGTTGGTAGAGCGACAGCCTTCCAAGCTGTAGGTCGCGGGTTCGACCCTCGTCTCCCGCTCAACTTCACTTTAACGATTTACGATTTTTGATTTACGACAATGCAACTACTCTCATTCGTAAATCGTAAATCATTCTCACAAGAATATTTATAAAAAAAATCGTCAATTGTTAAGCCGTTGTAGCTCAGGGGTAGAGCACTTCCTTGGTAAGGAAGAGGTCGCGGGTTCAATTCCCTTCAACGGCTCAAAATGCTCTAATCGCTTAACAATCAACGGAAGACATATTTAACTTGAAAGTAATTAATAAGAAAATTTCATAAAATTTTAAAAAATAATTCAATGGCAAAGGAAACCTATAGTAGGATAAAACCGCATCTCAATATTGGTACAATCGGTCACGTTGACCACGGTAAAACTACTTTGACTGCGGCTATAACTTCTGTACTTGCTAAACAAGGCTTGGCAAAAGTTATGTCTTATGACTCAATTGATGCTGCTCCTGAGGAAAAAGAGCGCGGTATCACAATCAACACTGCTCACGTTGAGTACGAGACGAAACTTCGTCACTATGCTCACGTTGACTGTCCGGGTCACGCTGACTATGTGAAAAACATGGTTACAGGTGCTGCTCAGATGGATGGTGCTATTATCGTGGTTGCGGCAACAGATGGTCCGATGCCACAAACACGCGAACACATTCTTTTGGCTCGTCAGGTAGGTGTTCCTAATATCGTTGTTTTCATGAATAAGGTTGACCTTGTTGATGATCCTGAGATGTTAGAACTGGTCGAGATGGAAGTTCGTGAGTTGTTGAGCAAATATGATTTCGATGGCGATAACGCTGCCGTTATTCAAGGTTCTGCTCTTAAAGCTCTTGAAGGTGATCCTGTTTACGTTCAAAAAGTCATGGATTTGATGGACGCTTGCGATACTCAAATTGCTGAGCCACCGCGTGCTACTGATAAACCGTTCTTGATGCCAGTTGAAGATGTATTCACCATCACAGGTCGTGGTACTGTTGCAACAGGTCGTATTGAGCGGGGTATCATCAACGTTGGTGAGTCAGTTGAAATCATCGGTATGATGAAAGACGACGAAAAACCAATCGTTTCTACAGTAACAGGTGTTGAAATGTTCCGTAAGTTATTGGATCGTGGTGAAGCAGGTGATAACGCTGGTCTTCTTCTACGTGGTGTTGACAAAGAGCAAATCAAGCGTGGTATGGTTATCTGTAAACCGGGTAGCGTAAAACCACATAGAAAATTCAAATGTCAAGTGTATGTTTTGTCGAAAGACGAAGGTGGTCGTCATACACCATTCTTCAATGGCTACCGTCCACAATTTTATTTCCGTACAACAGATGTTACGGGCGATTGCAAACTCCCTGCTAACGTAGAGATGGTCATGCCAGGTGATAACGTTGAGTTGGAAGTAATATTGATTAACAAAATTGCAATGGAAAAGGGTCTTCGTTTCGCTATCCGTGAGGGTGGTCGTACAGTAGGCGCTGGTCAAGTTACTGAAGTAATTGAGTAATCATATTTAATTAGGAATTTAAGAATTAGGAATTAGGAATTAAGAATACTATATTTGTGGTGACTTAATTATTGATTTCTAATTCTTAATTCCTAATTCTATTTTAGGGGTATAGCTCAACTGGTAGAGTGGCGGTCTCCAAAACCGTAGGTTGCGGGTTCGATCCCTGTTGCCCCTGCGATTAACGGCGAACCTACTTGTCGGCTGACAGGTTAGTTCGCTCCTTTTTTTAAACCGACTTTATTATAAAGATTATTAAATTAGCCGTTTGTTTTTTAAAACTTAAATAAAATGGATAAAATTAGATCATACGTCAACGAAAGCCTTGAAGAATTACGGACAAAAATTACTTGGCCCACTTGGCTTAATCTCCAACAGACTACCGGTATTGTTCTTTTTGCCTGTGCTCTTTTAGCATTGATTATTTTTTCGATGGATTTAATATCCAATCAGGCTCTTAAACTTATATACGGTGTAAAATAATCGGACCTTGAATTTCAAAAACCGATTTTCAATCCAAATCGACTATGTCAGAAGAAACTAAATGGTATTCGCTCCGCGTCATTAGCGGTAAAGAACGTTCAATCAAAGAACGGATCGATAAAGAAATAAAAGCCGAAGGCTGGGAAGAATATGTACCCAATGTCATAGTCCCTACTGAAAAGGTTTATAAAATTCGGAATGGCAAAAAAGTCATTCAAGAGCGTAATATCCTGCCTGGTTATATTCTTATCGAAGCTTTACCTTCCAAACTGAGGGGAGATGTCGTTTCTCAGATTACCAATGTTCAAAATGTTATCCATTTCCTTGGTAAAAATGAACCTATTCCGATGCAAAACAGCGAAGCCAAACGCTTATTAGGCGTTGTGGATGACACTCAAGGGTCAAGCGAAACACTTGTAGAGCCATTTATCATTGGTGAAAGCGTCAGAATTACCGATGGTGGATTCAATGATTTCGTGGGTGAAATCCTTGAAATCAACGAAGAGAAAAAGAAACTCAAAGTCGTCGTCAAAATTTTCGGTCGCGGCACTGAGATGGAATTGGGTTTCATGCAAGTTGAAAAACAATAATAAGTTTCTTAACTTTTTGTTTCATAATATTCAAAAGGTCAAAGCATTTAACCGCTTTGACCTTTTGTCATTTATTAGAAACCTCTAAATAAAGGTCTATCTACATTCCAAATACCAAACGGAATCATCAATAAAATAATCAATAAAGCAATTAAAAAATAGCGGAAAGCCGTGCGGAATTTGCTCGTATCACTCGTTTCTTTTTTGGATTTGATACTACCGATTTGAGCCACGATGATACCGATAATCATACCCACCATATGCTCCACACTCCAAAAACGAGCATCTTTTACCTTCATTGAGCCTTTAAAATCTGCCATGATTGCTTGCATCATGGGGCTAACGCCGAAATACAAAACAAAACCAATCACTAACTGCAAATGTAAAGAAGCCATGAAAATAGTATTCAATTGCTTATCACTTGCCGTGTATTTACGTTGTGTTTGCCAACCTGTGTAATTCGCATAAATGGTATAAATTCCCAAACCTAAAACTACCCATCGTAGCCATGAATGTAAAACGAGTAAAAAATCGTACATGTCCTAATTTTTTTTTATGTTATTAAATTATGTTTTTCTTATCAAAAGCGAATTTATAATAAAAATGAATACCCCTCAGTATTTTCAAGATTTTATATTGAATATAGAATGTATTTAGATAAAAATTTAAAAACCTTACTCTAATACGTGTATATTTTGCATGGTCAAAACAACTATTTGATTCTCAATTATTTATGTGCTAATTTTGTAACTCCAAAACTTATTTTTACATCTATGAGCATTTCACTACACACAAATGAGGAACCCGAGACTTACAAGTATCCTACTTTACCTGTTGCCTATTTTTATTTCAATCTGCCCCCTCAGTACCAACGCCCAACAGGTTAATTATACTGCCAACGATAAAATCCAACCTTACAATGGTGTGTTTCGTGCAGGAGTGAACTTCGATGTTTATCGAGGCTTCACTGATGAAGATTTGGCGCTCCTCGCCGCTGGGAGTGAAGATAAAGGCGTGCAAGGAGCGGGTATTAAAGCCTTGCGCCCAGGCTTTTTTGAGGATTTTGCTGAGCTTTTCGGCTACGATTCCCGCATAAATGCTTTCAAATACTACGATAAATTGGGTATGAAAGACCATACCATGATTGTCGGCTTTCCATCCGATGCTCATCGGGATGATACATCATATTGCCCGGGCGTGCGCTCTACCGTTTTTAAAGATTTGAATTTACCGATTTGGGATAATGGCGAAAATGGTACGGCCATCAACGATAAAAATTATTACGCCCTCTATATTTGGAAAACTATTACGAGATATAAAGATTATGTTAAATTTTGGGAAGTTTGGAATGAGCCTGGCTTCGATTATACTGGCGGCAAAGGCTGGCTGCCTAAAGGCGCGCCCGGCAGTTGGTGGGAAAATAACCCTGACCCTTGCGACTATAAATTGAGAGCACCGATTTTTACATACATTCGAATGTTGCGCATCACCTACGAAATTGCCAAATCGGTTGACCCGTCCGCTTATGTCGTGACTTCTGGAGTGGGCTTTCCAAGTTTTGTGGACGCTATTTTACGCAATACGGATAATCCCGACGGGGGTAAAGTGACCCCTCAGTATCCGCTCAAAGGTGGTGCCTATTTCGATGGCATTGGCTATCATGCTTATCCACATTTCGATGATGCTTTGAGAAAATACAATGAATCAAGGAATGATTGGGATTATTCGCGGCACTCAGATGCAGCGGCGGCTGACCCAGGGCGTGTAAAAGATTTATTTCAAAATGTATTAAAAGATTATGGTTATAATGGCTTAAAATACCCAAATAAAATTTGGTTGATAACAGAATGTAATATCCCACGCAAAGAATTTGGACAGTTCATAGGTTCGTCTGAAGCGCAGAAAAATTTTATGCCTAAAGCCTATATCAATTGTGTAAAAAATAATATTCTTCAATTTCATGTTTACAAATTAGCTGAAGAAACGGACTTTAATACCGCTACTTATGAGTTTGATGCGATGGGTTTGTATAAAAAAATTCACTACTCCAATAAGCTAAAACCAGAAATTACTGAGGGGGGTATCGCTTACAGAACAACCAGCCAAATTTTATTCGGCTTAAAATATGACTCCATAAAAACGAAATCTTTACTGTTTCCAAGCACCGCTGATGGAGCAGCTTTTAAAGATGATAATGGTGATTATACTTATGTATTATGGGCTAAAACAACGAACGATAAAAGTGAAATTGCTAATGTAACTTATTCATTTCCAATAAGTTTTAATGTACAAAATTTTATCAAGCGTGATTGGGAGTTTTCTAAAACAACGGCTCAGTTATCTATTTTATTTCAAAATATAGCCTTAACGGCTTCGCCGATTTATTTAACTGAAAGCAAAATAAAGGTTTCTACTCAATACACCTGCGAAGGCAATAAAGTCGATTTTGAGGATTTAACCCCCTCAGTTTCCAGAACTTGGACGATACAAATTGCCCCTAATCAAACTGTTACTGAAACGGCTAAAACATTTTCAAAAACATTTTTTTCAAAAGGAAATTATACTATTTCATTTATTGGAAAAGATGCTTTGGGCAATGAAATAGCCAAGCAAACACTGACTATTTCAGTTGATAAAATACCTGCTGTGGATTTTAGTTTGGATAATCAAACGCCGATTGTAAAATTAAAAAGTTTGGCGAGTGCTAACGCTACAGAATTAAATTGGGCGTTTTCTGACGGTACTTCAGCTACTTTACCTGATATTTCTAAGGTTTTTTATCAAACAGGTACTTTTAATATCACTTTGACTGCTAAAAATCGGTGCGGTACTTCAAATTTGACAAAATCTATCAGAATTACAGCTCCTTCTGCACCCGTTGGTAAAACGGCAAACGAAGTGACGCCTCTTTATAACGGTACTTTCCGAGCGGGGGTGAATATGCGTTTTACGGAAGGCTGGACTGACGAGCAGGTGGCAGACATTGCGGCAGGCAATAAAGAGTCCAATACTGAGGGGGTCGGGGCGAAGAGTTTACGCACGAGTTTGCCTGAATATTTTACAAAATTTTGGGGAACTGATATTCGCTTGAAAACATTTCAACATTTTAATAATTTAGATTTAAAAGAAAATGTCTTGACGATTGGTTTCCCCGATTCTACACATCGTGACCCAAATTTTTATTGTTTTAGAGAGCAATCTACTCTTTTTAAAAATATGTACCTCGATATTTGGGACAATGGTGCAGATGGAACGCCTGTGAATGACTCCAATTATATGGCGCGATACGTTTATGATTTAGTGAAATTGTATAAAAATCAAATCAAATATTGGGAAGTTTGGGACACACCAGGCTGGGATATCGAAGGTAAAAATGGTTGGAAACCGCGCAATTGGCAGCATAACTGGTGGGAAAATACACCAGACCCCTGCGAATTGGGTGTACATGCGCCTATTCAGCACATTGTTAGAATGATGCGTATTGCGTATGAAGTCATTAAGCGAGAAGACCCCTCGGCTTATGTGGTGCTTTCGGGTTCAGGTTTTGCGAGTTTTACGGATGCTATTTTGCGGACTACCGACAATCCGGCTGATGGCAAAGCGACCCCTCAGTATCCGAATGGAGGCGGTGCATATTTCGATGCTGTTTTATACAATGTTTTTCCGCATTTCGATGGCAGTTTGGCAGGGTATGATCCTGCGCTTGGGAAACTCGTTTATATGCGACATTCGGATGCAGCGGCGAAAAGTATCGTGAATCATAAAGTGGAATTGGACTCTGTATTAAATCTTTATGGTTATAATGGCGCACTTTTTCCGAAAAAACGATTTGTCATTGGTGAAATAAATGTGCCACGCAAGCCATTGGGGAGCATGGGTTTTGGGAGTGATGAAATTCAGAAAAATTTTATTTTAAAATCTTATATAACGGCTGCAACTAACGATATTTTATCCATGAATATCAAAAGCGTTTCGGAGGAAATGGAGTTTGATGCAGCCACAGACGCCAGTCAAATTATGGGTTTGTATAGAAAATTGAACAGGATTCCTTTCAGTCGGACGATTAATATTCAAGGCACTGCTTTCAAATCAATTTCCGATATTTTGTTTGGCTTGCAATACGATTCAGTGCGGACAAAGGCTTTGGGTTTGACTAAAAATCAAAGAGGTACGGCGTTTAAAAATAAAGCCGGTAAATATACGTATGTGCTTTGGGCTGCTATTCAAGATGATTTGTCTGAATATGCAAAAGATTCTATGAGTTTTCCTAATACGTTGAATATCAATACTTTATATAAGAGAGAATGGAGTTTTTCTCAAGATAAAAAAGTGGTATCTATCGGCTCTAAAAATATACAACTCAGTGGTACGCCTATTTTTTTAAGCGAAGAAGTCTTAATTTCTAAACCACCCGTCGCAGCATTTTTATCAGATTATAAAAAAGGGTGCCCCACTTTACAAGTCAAATTTGAGGATAAATCCACGGATGCAACAACATATTTATGGCGTTTTGAGGGTGCTACACCAGCGACTTCTACTGAGCGTACCCCCTCAGTATTGTATAAAAATGGGGGCAAATTTGATGTCGTTTTGGAGGTGAAAAATGCGGAAGGGACGCATGTGAATACCAAAGTTCAATATGTTGTTGTTGATGAAAAACCTAAGGCAGATTTTACTTTTAAAATTGACAGTGGAGTAGTGGTGCGTTTTCAAAACGTTGTAACTAATTCATTTTCAATGATTTGGGATTTTGGAGATGGCTCTCCGCTTGATCAATCATTGAACCCGACACATCGGTATAAAGATAAAAAGAAGTATATCATAAAACTGATAGCAGTCAATGATTGCGGACGTGATTCAATTGTGAAAACGCTTGATTTAGTGACCTCTACGGCTCAAGTCGAATTAACACAACAGCTTGATTTTCAATGTTTTCCGAATCCTTTTCAAGACGAATTTGATGTAAAATTTAATTTGCCTGAAAGTTCAAATGTGAGCATTGACTTATATGATTTGCAAGGTAAAAAGATTGAAAATATGCTCCAAAATCAGCGTTTTACTGAGGGGGTGCAGCAGGTATCTATCAAGCCAAATGTGAATGTGAAAGGTATGTACTACTTGCAATTGCGGACGGATAAGGTGACTTTATTTAAAAAAATGGTTAAACTTTAAAAACAAACACTTATGGGAATCATAGTCCGATTGAATCAACAAAGGACGGATTGCCCCCCCAAGTCCGAGTTTATAACACCTAAAAATCATTACATCGCTTTTTGTCAAATTAACAATGCCATACCGCTATACATGCGAGCGTGGTGGTTAGATGTTGTTTGTACTGAGGGGGTATGGAATGTCTGTTTAGCATATGATGATGCAGAGCAAATCGAAGGCGTTTTAGTATATTATTTAACGAAAAAAAGAGGTCTATTTTCTGCTGTTAAAATGCCTGAGCTGACGCCTCATGCAGGCATTTGGATGCGAGAAATGGACGATTTTATGCCTCGACAACATGAAATTTACGAATACAAACAGCGAATTTTAAACACACTCATCGCTCAACTGCCTTCGACTGTTTTGTATCAACAAAATTTGCATTATTCATTGATGGATTGTCAGCCGTTTTATCGAAATGGCTTCAAAGCGGAGACGCATTATTCGTATATTTTGGAGGATATTCACGATTTGGAAACGGTGTATGACAATATGAGTGACTCGGCGCGGCGCGACATTCGGAAGGCTGAAAAGGATTTAATTTTTGGCGTTTGCGATGATTTCGAGGTATTTATTCAAATGGTTAATAAAATTAATTTAAAACAAAAAGTTGAATTGAATTTTGATGACAAAGTTTTTGAAAAATTAGATAAACAATTGACTATCAAAGAGTTACGCAAGATGTATATTGCCTTTGATACTGAGGGGGTGCCTCATTCGGCGATTTATATTGTCTATGATAGTACCTCGGCACATTACCTTTTTGGCGTCAATAATCTTGAAAAGCAAGGTATCAATGCTACCTCATTATTGCTCTGGCAAGCGATTCAAGATGCCTCAAATAGTGGTTTAGACTTGTTTGATTTTGAGGGTGGGATGCATTCAAGTGAGGCATTCATTTTTCAAAATTTGAATGCGATTCAGAAGCCATTTTTTAAAATAACGAAGGCGAAGAATCGGTTTTATGAGTTGTTTTTACGTCAACACGTAGATTAGCAAATATTCGAACATTCGTCAAATTCGTGGTTTAAAACACCTAATTTACTGAGGGGTATTTTATCTTAAAACACTCAATTTTTTTTTAAAATAAAATTGTAAATATTGTATATTATTTTTAAAAAACAATAATATACCGTTATTGGTGTAATTTACAAAAAAAATGCTATTTAAAGCTATTTAAATGTTATTGCTGTTTTCTTTTCTCAAAAAGTAGTTTATATTTGTAATATTATTGTAAAAAACCCTATTTCTCATTATCTTAAAACATTAATTAAAACATTAATTAAAACATTAATTAAAACATTAATTAAAACATTAATTAAAATATGATTAAAAACACATAAACCGCGCAATCCGCAATCCGCAATCCGCAATCCGCAATCCGCAATCCGCAATCCGCAATCCGCAATCCGCAATCCGCAATCCGCAATCCGCAATCCG